>JAWVYG010000394.1:0-3976 GCA_033722815.1 Halioglobus sp. | reverse complement strand
CAACCAGGGGCTTTTCGGCCACGGCAGTTCCGTTATCGTCAAGGCCTGACGCCGCACTGCTCCCGCCGGCCTAGGGCGCCTCTGAACAATGCGGTGATACCTCAGGCTTTGTGCCGCTCGTCAATGACAACCAGCATTGACCTTCGCGACCCGCCTTGCCAAAGTGCGCCATAGGCTCCGCTGCGGCATTACCGCATTATTTAGAGGTGCCCTAGCCATCGAGGGCTGCGTGGCAGCCGCCGTCAATGACAATGCGAGGTTATATGCAGGGTAACGCCGAGATCATCAGGGAGTTCGTGCAGAAGTGGAGTGATCTGGAACCGGCGGAACTCGCCGGCTACTTCACGGAGGATGGCTGTTACTACAATATGCCTTTCCAGCGCATAGAGGGCAGGGCGGCGATCGAACAGTTCATAGCCGATTTTACCGCCACGTGGACAGCCACCCAGTGGGATATCATCAATCTCGTGGAGTCCGGCGATCTGGTGTTCTGCGAGCGGCTCGATCGCACGCGCAGTTCAGCGGGCGATGTCGACCTGCCCTGTGTGGGCGTGTTCGAACTGCGCGGCGGCAAGATTCACGAGTGGCGCGATTACTTTGATCTCGGCACTTACGCCAATGCGATGAGCGGTTGATTCCCTTGTGTGCCCGGTAACGTACTTACAGGTGTGGCGGCGTACAGATCAGGCGGGTCGCCCTTTTCGCCGTCGCGATGGCATCGCTGCGGTATAACCACAGGAGCAGAGGATGGATGTGAAGGCTCTGGTCAGGATGGCGCTCACTGCCGGCGCCCTCTGTGTCACGATGGTCGCCCACGCCGAACCGGTGTGGATAGACGTGCGCAGCTGGCTCGAACACCGGTTCGACAACATCGATGGCGATATACGCATCCCGCACGACGAAATCGTGGAGCAGGTACGGCAGCGCTACCCCGACAGGGCTACGGAGATGCGCCTGTATTGCCGCAGTGGCGGCAGATCGGACAAGGCCGTTGCAGCGCTGCAGGAGGCGGGTTACACGAATGTCTCCAATGCCGGAAGTATCGACGATGCGCGCCGGGAGAGGGGCCTGCTTGCGCAACCCTATGCCACGCCCTGAGATCGACGGCGCCCGTGCAGCTGAGCCGTTGCGTGAGGGCAGCGGTTGCAGCACCGTGGTGTGGCCGGCACCCGCGCGTGGCGTAACCGGGGACTAACGGCCCGTGTTTTATTTCGCCTACGGGTCCAACATGTCGATCGCGCGCCTGCGGGCACGCGTACCGGGCGCTTCCCGTGTGGCCATGGCCGTGTTGGCGGGCCATGACCTGCGCTTCCACAAGCGCGGCCGGGACGGGTCCGGCAAGTGCGACGCGTTTCATACCGCGAAGGCCTGCGACCGGGTGGTGGGCAGCGTATTCGAGATCGATCCGCTGGAGACGCCCGCGCTGCACAGGGCCGAGGGCCTGGGCTCTGGCTATGAACAGAAGCAGGTTTGCGTGCTGGGTCCGGCCGGTGAGCAGTGGTCGGCGTTCACCTACTACGCCACGGCCATTGATGCCACCCTGTGCCCCTATTCCTGGTACCTGCACCATGTGCTGGTCGGCGCCACGGAGTCCGGCTGCCCGGCTGATTACGTCGACCGCATCGCCGCTGTCGATTGTATCGATGACGAGGACCTTGCCAGGGATGCCGCAGAGCGTGCTCTCCACAGCTGACGGCCGGATGTGCTTACCGGTGGTGCCGCAGGCAGAGACTGCGCAGCCTGTTCTGTGCCTGCGATGCGGTCGTTGCGAATCATGCGCCTGAAAGTATATGGCCGCGTGCTCGAGGTTGCGAGGCGCGGCGACGCCTGGTGCGTATATGACTTCGGCAACGAAGGCAAGAAGCGGCCGGCCGCGGATGTGCGCATTCCCCCCGGTATCGAGTTGGAGCAGGTCGCGCAGTACCTGGGCGACCTGTTGCACGAGTACGCCACGGCCCGGCACGCGGATGTCAGGGTCATCGACGTGCCGGCGGAGTAGGGCGCATGCTGTTCAAGCACCTGCTCGCGTGGTTTCCCCTGGCAGTGATCGCCGTCTGCAACGGCGTGCTGCGCGCCAGTACCTACGGCAGGTCGATGCCGGAACTCGCGGCGCACCAGGTGTCGACAGCCACGGGCATCCTGTTCAGCGGTATGTTTGTTTTTTTTCTGCACAGGCTCTGGCCCCTGCAGTCCGCGGCCGATGCCTGGACGGTCGGTGCGCTGTGGCTGGTGTTCACTATCGCCTTCGAGTTCGGGTTCGGCCACTACGTGGCCGGCGATTCCTGGCAGCATCTGCTCAATGATTACAAGCTCTGGGAGGGGCGTGTATGGTCGCTTTTCTTATTGTGGATTCTCGTGATGCCGCGGGTCTTCCACGGCATCTTGTAACGCTCCATGGCTGAATTCGATCCAGGGCGTGATGTCGAAGACGCTGAGTTGATTCTCGATGCGGGTGCATGGCCGAATTTCCACGACGCCGAGGTGCACAACCTGAACATCTGGCGCGGGGATGTGCGGCCGCAGGATGATGTCTGGATAGGTCCCGTGATGGAGGTGTCGTTTGAACTGTGCGCCCTGCGCAAGCCCTATATCGCGGTGCTGGCATTTCACGATTGCGAGGACATCCGCCTGCAGGCGTTCGATCACCAGAACGCGCTGTATGACCTGGAGTTTGCGCTCGAGGAACGCGGTACCTGTCGTAACGGTACGCCGCTGACGCCCTACATCTGCGTCACGTTCCGGCAGGCCATGGGTCTGGAGTTGTCTTTCAAGTGCTTCCGCGTGCGGGCTGTTGCCAGGGAGGAACTTCCGGGTGGCGAATGACTAACGCGGGATCACAATGCGCAAACCGGTGCGCCTCTCGCGGTGGCTATGCGTAAGCTCTGCGAATCCCCCAGCCTCGTCGACCTGCGCCTGCTGGCCAACTACCTCGAACTCGAGGGTGTCGAGGTGCAGATTCTCAACGAACACCAGGGCGGCAACCCCGGCGTACCGCACTGGGCGCTGTCGGTGTGGGCGGAGCTGTGGGTGAAGAACCCGGGCCACTTCGATCGCGCGGTGGCCCTGCTGGCGCGATACCGCGAGGCCCAGGTCGCCGAGGGCGAGCCGGAATGGCGCTGCAGCGCCTGCGGGGAAGTCAACCCGGGCAGTTTCGAAATCTGCTGGCACTGTGGCGAGGCGCAGTGCTGATCCGCGCCGCCGGCGGGCGTTGCATATTACACAGAATCTACACACACTGGCCCTGCCCAGGCGCCAGGATGTAGCCCATGACACCTTTCATGCCCGACCCGACCCGACCGCTGCGTGGCTATCGCTCATTCCATCGTGCAGGAGAACCGCATGAACCCGGACGGGGAACGGCCCGACTGATCCCTCCCTGTCAGCGATGATTGAACTGCAGACCTCGCGCCTGCGCCTGCGGCAGTGGCGCGCCGGTGACCGCGCACCCTTCGCGGCGTTGAACGCCGACCCGGAGGTGATGGCGTACTTCCCTTCTACCCTCAGCACCGAGGCCAGCGACACGCTGGCGGACTACTGCGAGTCCAGGATCGCCGAACGCGGCTGGGGCCTGTGGGCCCTGGAGTTGCGAGGCGACGGTACCTTCATGGGCTTCGTCGGGCTGGAGGTACCCAACTACGAGTTGCCGTTTTCGCCCTGCACGGAAATCGGTTGGCGCCTGGCGCGGCCGTTCTGGGGGTCAGGCTACGCCACCGAGGCGGCGGCGGCCGTGCTGCCGGTAGGCTTTGGCGAGCTGGGGCTGGAGGAAATCGTCTCCTTTACCGCACTGGGCAACCTGCGCTCGCGCGCGGTCATGGGGCGGCTGGGTATGCGCAACGCACAGCGCAATTTTCTCCATCCCGCCCTGGCCGAGGACAGCCCGAAGCGCGAGCCAGCCCAGAATGTGCAGAAGCCCAAGCGGGCGGAGGCGCGCCGGGAGACGGAGGAGTAGAGCAGAGCGCAAGAGTCCGCGAGGGCT
>JAWVYG010000393.1:0-3988 GCA_033722815.1 Halioglobus sp. | reverse complement strand
TTCGGCTATACAAGTACATCGGCGATTTCAGACGTAAGCTTCCGCAATCCTGGACGCACAGTGCTTTTCCACATTGACGAGATAACGTTCGCGTCCGCGCCGGTTTCCAGTGTCCCGCTTCCCGGCCTGCATTGGCTGGTAGCGTTCTCATCTGTGGGCTTGCTACTTCGAAAGCGTAAAAAAGTATCGCAGGGAGATACAGCGCCCTGACCGCGCCACGTCAGGCTGTTCACAGCTGGAAGCGGGATGCTTTCACATGCGCAGCTACCAAGTATGGGGTACGACAATTGCCCCGAGCCGCCTTAGATTTCGTTCATATCGATCCTCATCCGAACTCAAGGAGCGCGAATAATGCTGAGCACAGAATCTTCAGTACAAACCTCGCTTACAGCCGTCTCGGCGCTGTTAACCCTGATACTTGTTTCACCTGGTACGCAAGCCGCGACCTCTATCGAGATCGACGGATTCTCCGTCGAAAACCTGAGCCAGGAAAACCACGAGGATTTGCGTATTGGACTCGTCAAGGAGTTCAACACTTACCTGTCGGCGGGATTTCCCAGCCCACTGGGTACCGACACCGTGAGAGTCTTCAGCCTGTTGCAGTGGTTTCAAGGTATGCGGGTAGACCAGCCCGAGGGGCCAAACGCAGGCCTCATCTACCGTCACGATCTTGGCCACTCCCTCCAGTTCACAGTGCGTGACCCAAATGCGGAGAGCTACGATGTGTATATCGACCAGGTCCTGCGGGGAAGAATTGCGGTAAGCCAGGAAGAAGCCCCCGCGGTTGAAGCTCGCCTTGGACTGATGGTTGCGCGCATTGACACAGGCGATGGCGAGGGCGAGCAGGTGTATACGGAGCCCTCCACCGCAGGAGAGGTCGTGTTCTTACAGGAAGAGATAACTCCATCTCTCAACATCGTTGCCGTTGAAAATATTGAGTCTTTCCAGGTCCCGGGAAGTTTCACCGGAGACCGCACCTTCAGCATCAGTTTTGACTCCTCCCCCTCAAAGGCTGCGGTAAACGTCTTCGGCAACAATGGCGGCGGGGAAGGCAGCATGCAGTTTGGCGTGGCGGCGTCCAGCCCGCTCCTGCAATATGGCAACTACTACTCGCCCGACACTCTCGGCCACTCAGTAACAATACGCGTAGTATCGAAGGATCCGAATGTTATAGATTCGGACGCGGACGGCGTTGAGGACATCGCGGACAACTGCCCGACAGTGCCCAATCCAGATCAGCTCAACACCGATGGGGCCCCTGACGGAGGTGACGCCTGCGATGACGACGATGACAATGATGGCTGGCAGGACCTGACCGACAATTGCCCGCTGGTGCCAAATCCAGGTCAGGAGGACCAGGACAGCGATGGTGTAGGTGATGCGTGCGACCTCCCCCCCGGGTGTTGATTCGACGGTCTGGAAAGATGGGTCTTCATGCGCCGGTTCCCTGGGGAGCAGCCGGTTACGGTCCGTGCCTCTTAGGGGCTCATCGACTGAATAATGGGCGTGAGGAACTCCACATCACTCCAGCTGTCCGGCGGAATGCTCCCCAGCATCGGGATCAGGCCGTCAGACGGCAGCAAGGGAAACAGGTACGGATCAGCGACGGGCTCACCGTCATACTTGTCGTACCAGCCGTTTCGAAGCACCACGAGATCATACTGCGGGAAAACGTAAATATACTGCCCGTCGTGCCCACGCGCCGAGAAGTAACGATGCTCAGGGCCCAGCCTTTCACTTAGCCACCACTGGTAGCCGTAGCGCTCGGTCACATCATTCGGCACGGTCGAATCAGCTACCCATTGCGAGGGAATGAGCTGCTCCCCGTTCCACTGCCCTCCCCTTGCGTACAGCAGGCCGAACCTGGCGAACTGCCGCGTCGGCGTATCCAGGCAACAGTACAGGACGGTGCGCCGGGTGCCGTCCTGCCACCACTGCGCCGGCGACATGCCGAGGGGGGCAAAAAGTTCCTGCTGCGCGTAATCGTTTACCGACATACCGGTAACCGCCTCCAGCACGGCGGACATCAACAGGGTCTCGCCGCTGGAATAATTGAACACCGTACCGGGTGGGTGCAGTACCGGTCGGTTGACGACGTACTCGAGCTGATCCTCCGTCAGCACGATCATCCGGATGATGTCCGAGACACCGGCACCGGGGTCGTAGCTTTCATCCCAGTCGAGCCCGGAGCTCATCATCAGGACGTGTCTCAGGGTGATATCGGCTTTCTCGGTGCCCTGCCAGGCGGGAATGAAATCAGCCATGCTGACATTGATATCGCTGATCAGTCCGTCCCTGACGGCGATGCCGATCAGCGCACTGGTAAAGCTCTTGGCAACAGACCAACTGGTGGCGAAGCTATCGGCATCGCGTGTATCCGCGTAGCGCTCTGAAACAAGCACCCCGTTCTTGATAATCACCACACCCTGCGTGAATTTTTCCGAGCGAAAGGCGTAGTCATAGGCACCTTCGAGAACGGTGCTGTCCATTGACTGGGATTCAGGCGTCGCCGTCTGCCAGGCATCGGCAGGCCAGTTCTCGTTGCCGGGCAAACCTGCGTTTTCATTGACATCCCCACAGGCAAACAGCAACGAACAAGACAGTAACAGGAAGGCCCGGGATACGATGGCACTGCGGCAGAAATGGCGCTGAGGCGTCATGCTGTTCCTCTTTGGCATTGAGTTATGGGTCAGGGTATACAAGAACAGTATAGTCTTGGTGCGAGAAGGTGGCTGAACCGGACGCCACTGATGCCATAGAAAACCTACTGCATCGTCTATCGAACAACCCATCTTTGGCGATTCGAGGCAGCGATCCACCTTGGCACAGCCTGATGCTGTGAATTCTCGCCGCTTGGCTGCCCGCTGCAGTAAACGACAGCCCCTACCGGGTCAACAGGCGTCGCAGGGCGCTGTCCTCTTCCCTTTGCCCGGTGCGCATCGCCAGCATGTCGCTCACCAACGACTCTATACTACTCGCTACCTGCTTGCGGATAGACTTCTGTATCCGCTCCGACAAGCCCTTCTTGCCGCGCCGATCGGGCACGTCAATCGGCTCGCCAAACGCAAGGTAGCAGTGCTGCGGCTTGGGTATCAGGGTGTTGAACACCCCGCGCGGTATGGGGGGCAGGATATCGTCGCGGATATCACCCACCAGCCCCACTTTCTGCAGCAGCTTCACCAGCTTGCTGTGCAGGATGTCCTGCCCCTCGATCAGGTGGTCCCAGCCCTCGTCAGGCCCCACCATGCCAAAGGGCGTGATGTTGTAGCCATGCTTCGCGGCCAGGCGGACGAAGCCGTAGCGTTCGCGCCACACCAGCGAGTAGCGTTCCTCCGCCGGCTTGTTCGCCTCGGCGGCGCCCCCGGGAAACACCAGCAGGTCGTGCCCCGCCTCCATCAAGGCGCCACATACATCGGGATGGGCGAGCACCATGCCGCCCGCGGCCGCCTTCCTGCCGGGCATCCTGTCGAACCAGATATTGTCCGCCATGGGCCTGAGGAAACGCCCGGTTTCATGGTAAACCGTCGGCAGCAGAATCATAGCGTCCAGTGCGAACATGGAGTGATTGCCGATGAACAGGGTCGGCTCGTCGGGAATGTTGTCCAGGCCAACGACGGTGGGAGAGAAGTACGGCTTCACCACCGCGTACTGCCGCTTGAGCGAGCGCACGTCGGGGCCTTCCACGGCCAGGAAGATATCGATCAACTCCCGAATTTCCTCAGCGGAAAAATCGGCGTCGGCAAGTAGTGCTCCCGATGACTTCTTGTTGGGCATGTCGCGCCTCCTGGGAACCTGGAAAACCCGGCGAGATTCGTCGATGGAGATATGTCCGGGGGCCCTCTTCCCACAGTAGCCCAGGTATGCGCTCCTGCCAAACTGGCCCGGCGGTTCGATAGCGCAACAATGCTGGCACCCAACCGGGCGACCAACGATGTGGGTGGTCTGGCTGCTCTGGATTCCGGCGCGGACTATTTTCGTACGTCCTGCA
>JAWVYG010000392.1:0-3988 GCA_033722815.1 Halioglobus sp. | reverse complement strand
TGTCGCCGTCCCGCTCCGCCCGCGTGCGCAGCCCCGCCACGTCCGACCCGGCGCCGGGTTCACTGAACAGCTGGCACCAGACGTCCTCTGCGCTCGCCATGCGCGGCAGCAGTTCGCGCTTCGCCTCCTCTGCGGCGAAGTTCAAGAAGGCCGGGCCGCAGTTGCCGATGCCGATGACGAAGTGGGCATCGAGTGTGCGATAGTTTTCCACTTCCTGGGCCCACACCACCTCGTGCAGTGAACTCAGCCCGGCACCGCCGTACTCCCTGGGCCACGTGAGGCAGGCAAAGCCCGCCTCGGACTTCTTCCTGTACCACGCCTTGGCCTCCAGGAAGGCTTCCTCGCCCTCCATGCCCATGTGCAGCTTGTCGGTGCGACGCTCGGCGTTGGCGTCAAGCCACGCGCGCACCTCGGTGCGGAAGGTCGCCAGTTCGGGGGTGTCTTCAAAATCCATGTGCGTGTCTCCTCAGGCGGCCTGCAACAGGCGGGTTGCGACCAGTTCCTTCCACTGCCGCATCGTGCCGACGACGCCGGATAGCAGCTGCGCCCGGCGGTAGTGCAGGTGGCAGTCGAACTCCCAGGTAAAGCCCATACCGCCGTGCGCCTGGATGTTTTCCTTGCTGATGAAGTAGTAGGCGTCCGTGGCGCTCAACCGCGCGGTGGCGGCGGCCAGGGGCAGGTCGGGGGCGCCGCTGGACAGGGCCCAGGCGCCGTAGTAGGCGTTGGCGCGGGCCAGCTCTAGTGCCACGAACATGTCGGCGAACTTGTGCTTGATCGCCTGGAAGGAGGCCACGGGTCGGCCGAACGCGTAGCGCTCCTTCGTGTAGGCAATGCCCATGTCCATGGCCGCCTGGCTGCCGCCCAGCTGTTCGAAGGCCAGCAGCACGGCCGCCCGGTCCAGCAGTTCTGACAGCTGCCCGGCACCGGCAGCGGATGTGCCGAGCGCCGTGGCGCCTGCCGCGCGCAGCGCCACGCGCGCCTGCGAGCGCGATGGATCCATGCTGTTGACGGTAGCGCGTTCGCAGCCATCCTGGGCCAGGTCGACGATGTACAGGCCGATGTCTCCGCCCGCGTCGCGGGCGGTGACGATGGCGAAGTCGGCGATGTCGCCGTCGGGTACGGGCAGCTTGCAGCCCGTCAGTGCGCCGTCACGAAATTCCGTGCTGACGGCTCCCGCGCCGAGGCCCTCGGCATGTGCCAGTGTGCCGATCAACTCGCCTGCGGCCAGGCGCGGCAGGTAGTCCTGCTGCTGCTCCTGCGTGCCCCAGCTCTTGATGGCCTCGGTGGCCAGGTAGACACTGGAGGAGAAGGGCACCGGCGCTATCGCCCGGCCCAGTTCCTCGGCAATCACACACAGCTCCAGGTAGCCCAGTCCGAGGCCGCCCTGTGCCTCGGGTATCGCCATGGCGGTCCAGCCCAGCTCGACGATCTGTTGCCACAGCTCGCGGTCGAAGGGCTTGTCGGTATCCAGCACGCCGCGCACGGTAGCGGCGCCGCATTCCTGGTGCAGGAAGTTGCGCGCCTGGTCGCGGATAAACTGCTGTTCATCGGAGAATTCAAAATTCATCGGAGCATCCGGTTGATTGCAGGTGCGCAGGGCGGGACCTGGCGCAGGGCGGGTTATTATAGGGAAGGGTCGCCCGATCGCCGGGCTAAGAATTTACACCGGGAAGCTAAACCGCCGGTGTAGCGGGGCTCAGCAGCGCCGCCTTGAGGCGGGCGATATCCTGCGCCGACAGGCCGAGCCCTTCGGCCACGTAGGTGTCGAAGTCGCCCCAGGTCTTGTCGATCTCGTCGAAACTGGCCGCCAGCCAGTGTTCTTCCACACCCATCAGCGTGGACAGTTTCTGCGCCGCTTCCCCGCCCTTGAACAGGCGCAGCAGCATCAGCTGGTTGCTGCGGGCGGCGAGCGCCGGCTCCCGGCTGAGCATGTAGTCGCGCATCACGGTGTCCTGGTCTACGCCGAGGATGCGCAGCAGTACGGCCGCCGCGAAGCCGGTGCGGTCCTTGCCCGCGGAGCAGTGCCACAGCACCGGTGATCCGTTTGCCGCCAGAACCTCGTGGATGAACTGCCGGAACTGCGGCGCGAATTCCCGTGCAAACTGCCGGTTGCCCCTGATCATGGTCGCGTCCGGGTCGAAGCCTTCGAAGTCGCCGCTCTCGATACGCGCGAATATCTCCGCCACCATGGTCTTGTTACCCTCGTCCAGCGTCGGTATCTCCACCACTTCGAAGCCGGCCGGCTCGGGCAGCCGGTTGGGTTCCTCCTCCTTCTCCAGCGCGGAGCGGAAGTCGATGAGCTTGGCGAGCTGCAGCCCGGCCAGCGCCTGCAGGTCGCCCTGGGACGCGTGGGCCAGGGTGCCGGTGCGGTACAGCACGCCCCACTTGACCTGCCTGCCGTCGACGGTGGCATAACCGCCCAGGTCGCGGAAGTTGTGGATGCCCTCGAAGTTGAGCAGGCGGTGTTCGCTGCGCTGCTCCGGGGGCAGCTGTGCCGGCACGATGACGGGAGGCGCCGGGATGAACTGAATGACCGCGACGAGCAGCAGCGCCGCCGCTGCGGTCGCGCCCAGCAGATTTTTCTTCTTCACCGTCGCAATCTCCCTGTCACCGACCGGGCGGAGAATAGCACTTTCCGCACGGCCCATGGGCGCCGTGTTCTGCTAAGCTTGTCCCGGTCCCGACTCCATCGCGAGAATCCCTATGACAGGCAGACTTACACTGGGCGCCGTGCTCTACGAGAAGTTCGAGCTGCTGGACCTCTACGGTCCGCTGGAGATGTTCGGCGCGATTCCCGGTGCCTTCGACATCGTCACAGTGTCGGACCAGCCGGGTGCCGTGGCGTCCGCCCAGGGGCCGCGCACCGTGGCAGATGTCGGCTTCGCCGATTGCCCGCCGCTGGACCTGGTACTGGTGCCCGGCGGCATCGGGACCCTGGCCGCGCTGGAGAATGAAGCCCTGCTCGACTTCCTGCGCGAGCGGGCAAAGTCGGCGCGCACCACCATGTCCGTGTGCTCCGGCTCCGCCATCCTGGCGCGCGCCGGGCTGCTCGACGGCCGCCGCGCCACCAGCAACAAGCAGCTGTTCCAGTTCGCGGTGGAGCAGGGCGACAAGGTGCAGTGGGTCGAGAGCGCCCGCTGGGTCGAGGATGGCCCCTTCGTCACGGCCTCCGGCGTGTCGGCCGGGACGGATATGGCGCTGGCGGTGATTGCCGGCCTGCGGGGCGAGGAGTTCGCGCAGAACGTGGCCGATTTCACCGAGTACCAGTGGCACCGCGACGCGGCCATTGACCCCTTCGCGCGCTTTCTCAACGCCATGGATGCCAACGCGCTGGCCGCGCTGCTGGACTGAGGCCGGGCTCTTTTTTTTAACCACCGCGCGCCGCGACCTGCGACGCCGCTGTGACCGACCCGCGAAGAGCCCCTCGACAATGCGCGGTCGGTCGGTGACAATGTCGCGGCCTCGCCGGGGGCATGCCCGGCATGTACGCGAGCACCGCGGCGGCGGGAATCCTGTGACAGTGCGCAAGGAGAATGCGAAGTGAGTGACGATGCCAGGGTGATAGGGGATTTCATGCGGGCCTGGAACTCGCTGGACATCGATGCGGTCATGGGCTTCTTCGCCGATGACGCCGAGTACGCCAACATCCCGATGGGCCCACCCCACGTGGGCGTCGAGGCAATCCGGGCCTTTATCGAGGGCTTCATGGCCACGACGACGGAGATCGATTTTGTCGTCCACCGCCAGGTGGATGGCGGCGATGGCGTGGTCATGAACGAACGCACCGACAATCTCGTCATGGATGGCAAGTCCATCTCATTGCCCGTGATGGGGGTCTTCGAGCTGGAAAATGGCCGCATCAAGGCCTGGCGCGACTACTTCGACCTGGGCGCATTTACTGCCTAGCGGGTACGCCCTGTACACCGCAGCGCGGGCCGGGCTGACAAGACCGCGTTACCCGCGAGCGCTATTTGACATTCTTTCGAAC
>JAWVYG010000391.1:0-3997 GCA_033722815.1 Halioglobus sp. | reverse complement strand
GAAAGTCGACGCCGCTTTCTGGGACAAGTACCAGCAGGTTGCGGCCGGTAACGAACTCGCGGTTTCGCGCTGCCTCGGGGGGGACCTCAGCGGACCGGCGCGTAGCGACGGACCCCGGTAGCGCTGGTTGCTGCCACCCCCACAACTACATGGTCAGCAGTTTTCTCAGTATTCCCGATGAGTCCTTGTCCTGCGCCTGTAGCAGCAGCATGTCCGCGATGCACTGCTCGAGACGGTTCCTGGCCTCATCGCGCAGCTTCTCCTGTGTCGCCCGCGTGATATTCTTGCCCTT
Organism: Halioglobus sp.; assembly: GCA_033722815.1. Taxonomy (GTDB): domain Bacteria; phylum Pseudomonadota; class Gammaproteobacteria; order Pseudomonadales; family Halieaceae; genus Marimicrobium. Next base: position 3,705 of record JAWVYG010000391.1, on the reverse strand, counting down.
GTAACGTTTCGTAGATATCGGCTTGCCGATACTGATGTAAACCCGCTGCGGCTTTGGAATGAGCACGGAACCAAACAATCCCCTGGGAATGGGCGGCAGCTGGTCCGAGTGCATGAACTCATCCGACGCGCCTGCCAGCTTCATCAGCCTGCCTAACCACGAATCGGCAACTTCCGACCTGTCCATATAACGGCCAAACCACTCGTCCGGACCCACAATACCCAGTGGTACGATCGGCACGCCCTGGCGCGCCGCCAGTCGGGTAAAACCGGTGCGTTCCTTCCACATCACCTCGTAACGATGCTCGAGGTCCTTGTTTGCCTCGTAGGCGCCACCCGGGAAAAGCAGGACGTCCTTACCCGCCTCGAACAGGGCGTCACCAATACGCTGGTTTCCCATGACGGCACCTGTTCCCACAACGAATTCCCGCATGCGCTTGTTGCGGTACATGATTTCATCCGACATGCCCCGCACCAGGCGGCCGCTGGCCTCGTACAGTGCCGGCACCGTCACGAGCACGTCGGCGGCCATGGTCGAGTGATTGGCGATGTAGAGGCACGGCCCCTGCGGTATGTTGTCACGCCCTACCACGGTGGGCGCCATGAAAATCTTTAACCAGCGATAGATGTTGCTGAGGCGCCGGGCGACAGCCTCCTCATCGAGGCTGAGCGTGCCATCGATGATTTCCTGGATATATTCCGCTTCATCCTGCTTACCGCGTGACTTGCGAGCTTTCGCCATGTGCGTGGCACCTCACTTGAGCTGCTTGTAACGCGCATCTTACAGGATTCAGCGATGAATGAAGTCGGGAATTACTTTCATGGTTCGTGGCCCGGTGAAGGAAGAGCATACCGGTTTTGATGAGGAAGCTACTGGCACGCGCCGTGTTACCCGACACCCTCATTCCGTATGACGTGACTGGCTGCATAGCTTTTCTACCCGGCGCCGTCTTGCCCTTTGGCGTGGCTTGCTATTGGCATACTGAATACCATAATAAGCCTGGTTATTTGATTCTTTGTTATCCAAGACGCGACCACTGGAGAATACCAATGCTGAAACTTCACTTTGCGCCCAACTCACGCGCCAGCCGGACCCTGTGGTTGCTCGAGGAACTGGGCCTGGACTATGAACTGAACAGGATGGATTTCCACCCGAAGGACCTGAAGTCCGACGAACACCGGGCCCGTCACCCGCTGGGCCGCGTGCCGGTGCTGGAGGACGGTGACGTCAGCATCTTCGAGTCCGGCGCCATCGCCGAATACATCCTGGCGCGCTACGAGAGCGGTGGCCTGAAGCCGGAGCCGGAGGATCCCCGCTTCCCCGAATACCTGCAGTGGTTCCACTACTGCGAGGGCATGGTGATGCCACCGGTCAATACCATCGTGGTGCAGACACTCCTGCTGCCGCCGGAGCGCCAGGACGCAACGGTGCGTGAACAGGCCCAGCGACTGCTGGCCAAGGCCTGGGTGCCTGTTGAGGAAGCGATGGAGGGCCGTGACTACCTGATCGGCGACTTTTCCGCCGCGGACACCATGCTTGGCCACGCCTGCATCATGTCCAAACGCCTGGGCATCATCACGGATGAGGCGTATCCCAACCTGAGCGCCTACGCCGATCGCCTGCTGGAGCGCCCGGCCTGCGCCAAGGCGTTTGCCGCGTAAGGCGAGGGACCTAGGGGTTGGCGCTGCCCGGCTGGAGCGGGTCGAAGTGCTGCTGCATGGCGGCTAGGACCACGGACGGGTCGGAGCGGCGCTGGTAATCCTCTGAGATATCCATCCAGAGCACCTTGCCATTCTTGTCCAACAGGAGTGTGGCCGGAACCGGCAGCGCCTCTGTATCGTCCCCGGGAGGCGCCGAATGCACGGCGGTATTGCGCAAGCCAAAGGCATCGGTGACGACCAGCTTCGGGTCAGACAACATCCGTGCCTGCAAACCGTGCAGGTGCCTCTCCGCGGCAATCTCCTCGGGCCAGTCGGTGCTGACAGTCACCACCTGCACACCACGCCGATCGAACTCAGCGCGCAGCTCTTCCAGTCGACGCAACTCGCCGACGCAGTAGGGTCACCAGTGCGCCCGGAAGAACTTGATGAGGACGAGGTGCCCGTTGAGCGCAGAGGAATCAAAGGTCTCGCCCCTGCCGTCCGGGGCAGTGAATTGGGGAATCGTATCGCCCACCTTGATGCTCGCGGTGGTATCAAGGACCTGGGGGCTGATGTAGACGGTATACAGGAGGAAGCTGCTGATCAGGACGCCCAGCGCGGGCGGCACGGCGCCGACAATGCTCGTGCCCTTGATGTATGCAAAAACACCCAGGCAAGCTGCGGCAACCCATGCCACAACGAAGGCGGCGCGACTGTCCGGCAGACCGACTGTGCCGGTCATACGGAACCACACCACCGTCGTGCCGATCGCGAGGGCCAGTGCGCCAAGACCGATTTTAGTTCCTGTCTTCATTACTCTCCGACTATAGACCCGCTATATTGACGCTGTCAATTCCGCGCGCATCCGGCGCGATGTACGGGGCAGGCTCAAGGGATTCGCGTCCAGCAATCGGTGCGGTACAGTCATCAACGCTGCGCACCGGGCAGAAAGACACAGTGTCACCCCCGGGAATCATCCACGTGTCTCTCACTGGCCCTGGTTGAAGACCGGCTTGCGCTTCTCGATGAAGGCGAGCATACCCTCCTGCGCGTCCGCGGTGCCGCTGTTGGCCTTCACCGCGCCCATCTCGTCCGCCATGGACTCGGCCAGCGTCCTGGTTTCGTGGCCCACAATGACATCCAGCATCGACTTCACCGCCTGGCGCGGTTGTGCCGCGAGTTCCTCGCCGATGGCCTGGGCCCTCGCCTTGATCTCGCCCACCGGCAGCAGCTCGGTGACCAGGCCGATGCGATAGGCCTCGGCACCGTCGATCTTGCGGCCGCGCAGGATCATGTCCAGCGCGTAGCTGCGCCCCACTGCCCTTGGCAACCGCGCCGAGCCGCCCCACGCGGGGACACTGCCGAGGTCCATCTCCGGCAGGCCGATCTGTGCGCCCTCGTCGGCCGCGATGCGGAAGTGACAGGCCAGCGGCAGTTCGAGGCCGCCACCCAGGCAGTAACCGAAGAACGTGGCAATGGCCGGGGTGCCGCCGCTCTCGATCATGTCCAGCACGCGGTGGCGCTGGCCGAAAAAGGCCTCCGGGCTCCCGGCTCGCTGCACACCTTGCGGGAGTTGTTTGAGGTTCATGCCGGCCGAGAAGTGGTCGAGCCCCTCCCCCGTGAAGATCATCGCGCGGATGCCGTCATCGGCCAGCACGTCCGGCAGTTGCTCCTCCAGCCGGTCGATGTACTCGATGCTCATCAGGTTCCACGGCGCATCGTTGATGCTGAACGTGGCGACGTTGTGGGTGACGGTGTAGAGGTAGGGGTCAGCCATGCTGATACTCCATTGGTTTGGCGAGAATTCCGTGGGTATTTGATGTCAGGTACAGAATGTTGCCTGGCGTCAGGGCGCGCTGACATCACAGGCGCTACCCGGTCCCAGGTTTGGATCCCTGCAGCGGATCCAGCTGCCCCCAGAGCATATCCGCCGCCCCGTCGCAGAGTTTGTTGACCGAGGCCGATTTCGTATAGACGCCGTCCAGCAACAGGCGACTGATACCGTGCAATGTGCCCCAATAGAGCTGCGCGAACTGCACGACGTCGACATCCTCCCGGATCAGGT
>JAWVYG010000390.1:0-3998 GCA_033722815.1 Halioglobus sp. | reverse complement strand
TTGCTGGCAGATTCGGCACAAAGCCTGAGGTATCACCGCATCATTCAGAGGTGCCTTGGGTAAGTACGCCTTACTCGTTGTAATGGATTGTAGCTGACCGGCGGGCGCGGTGGATACACGCTCACCCCCAAGTTGGGGTCAGGTAGAAGAAGGGGAACGGGCGCCTGCTAACCGGCGCGGGCGCGCGACTGCTGCGGCGGGTGAATCAGCGAAAGTTGAAGGTGATCTTGGGGTGTTGCAGGACGCGGCGGGGCGTCAGGCCGCAGGCGCCGCCCTGCCGTCGATGAAGTTGTCCACCGCGCTGATCTCCGCCTCCAGGCGCGGCACCAGTTCCGCCAGCGACTCGGCCTTGAACTCGCGGCCGGCGTGTTCCACCTGCTGGCAGATGGAGCCCAGCGTGAGTGCGCCGATGGTGTTGGAGGAGGACTTCAGTTTGTGCGCCTGGGAGCCAACCTCTTCCAGGCGGCCTTCGCGCCAGGCTTGCAGCAGGCTGTCCCGGATGGTTGCGCTGGTTTCCTTGTATTCCTGCAGCAGCGAGTCGATGAGGGTTACGCGCCCGCCGACGAGGTCTTCCAGCACCTGCAGCTGCACAGGCACGGTACTCCCCGCGGCTACCTGGTCGCTCGCCGCGCCGGACGCCGGGGCCTGCTCATCGGGCAGCCACTTGGCCAACTCGACCTTGAGGTCGTTCAGTCGCGCGGGCTTGGAGAGGAAGCCGTCCATGCCGATTTCCTCGCAGCGCTCCGCCTCGCCCAGCAGTGCGCTGGCGCTCAGTGCGACCACGGGGATGTGCTCGTTGTCACCCTCCTCCGCACGGATTTGCTCCGTCATCGAGTAGCCGTCGAGTTCTGGCATCTGCAGGTCGGTCAATATGAGCCCGTAGATGCCGCGGCGCCAGTACTGCAGGCCCTCGTTGCCGTTGTCCGCGATATCCGCGACGTAGCCGAGGGTTGTGAGCTGCTCGCGTATGACGGTCTGGTTGATACTGTTGTCTTCCACCACGAGTATCAGCTGGTTCTTCGCCAGTGCTTCCTCGCGCGACGGTGCATGCATGTCGTTCACGGCGCTGTCCTCCATCTTCTTATCCGAGCGCTGTACGGTCCTGCCGGCAGCCTCTGACACGGCCCCCAGGAATTCGTAACGGCCAAGTGCATTGCCGTCGACCATGGCCGTCGGCTCGAAGGGGATGACCGGCACCTCGCGAGTGCGCCGGATCACCAGGGTATTTGCCTGGCTGTTGTTCAGCCTGTCGAGGTCTGCAGCGGAAAGGGGCTGCGTGCCGCGATCGATGATACACAGTGAACCGCTCTCGCCTTCCCAACCGGACCAGTCCGCGGCTTCCGCCAGTCCCTGCGCGCAGCGCACCTCTGCGCCCGCCGCGTCGAGGTAGGTGGCGAGGTCGGCACTGCCGTCGAGTGGGTCCTGTAGCAGCAGGCAGGGCAGGCCGGCCAGCTCGACGTGGCTCTCCGCGTTCGCCGCCGCGTCTTGCGCCACGTCGAAAGTGAGGCGCACGCAGAATTCGCTGCCCTCGCCGAGCGTGCTCTGCACGTCGATGTCGCCACCCATCATCTTCACGAGGCTGTTGGTGATCGCCAGACCGAGGCCTGTGCCGCCGAAGCGGCGCTGGGTGGAGATGTCGGCCTGTACGAAGCTCTCGAACACGGCCCTCTGGGTCTCCTCGTTCATCCCGATACCATTGTCGCTGATGCGGAACTCCACGCTGACCCGTCCCGCGGCCTGTTTCGTGGCCAGCACGCGCAGGGCGACCCTGCCGGCGCGCTCCTCGTCGGAGGAGAACTTGATGGCGTTGTTGACCAGGTTCACCAGGACCTGGCGCAGGCGGTGCGAATCGGCGATGATGCCGGCCGGCAACGCCGGGTCGGAAAAAATCGCCAGTTCCACGCCGCCGTCCCGCGCCAGCGGGTCGAGCGAATTGCCGATGCTCTCCACCAGGGAGTTCAGCGACATCGGCTCGTTGACGATGTCCAGCTTGCCGGCCTCGATCTTGGAGAAGTCGAGAATGTCGTCGATCAGGTTGAGCAGTGACAGCGACGAATCCTTGATCAGTTCCGTCATTGTCATCTGCCGCGCGTTCAGGCTGCTTTGCTGCAGTACGTCCAGCATGCCGATGACACCGTTCATCGGCGTGCGAATCTCGTGGCTCATGTTGGCGAGGAAGGCGGACTTCACCCGGCTGGCCTCGCGCGCCTCTTCGCGTGCGGCGGTCAGCTGCGCGATATCCTGTTTGTGCTGCGTGACGTCGCGGTGCACACCGACCACGCGCAGCAGTTCGCCCTGGTCGTCGAACAACAGCGCACCGGAGGAACTGATCCAGCGCTCGGCGCCGTCGCGCTCGCGCGTGATGCGGTACTCCTTGTCGCGGAAGCGGCCCTCGACGATGTCGGTGCTCTCGAACATGTTGTCGACGTACTCGCGGTCTTCGGCGTGTACGAGACCCAGCACGTCCTCGCGCGTCATCTCGCGCCGCCCGCTTGCATTGCTCAGGCCGAAGATGCGGTTGGATTGCGGGTCCCAGCTGGTCATCCCGCAGGCAGGGTCCCACTCCCAGCTGCCAAGGCCGGCGGCGGCCAGTGCCGTCTCGAGTTGCAGTGCCAGGTTCTTCAGTTCGATCTCACGCTGCAGCCGCTCGCTGACGTCCCGCATCACGCCGACGAAAATCTTGTCGCCGTCGTTGCTGTAGACCACGTTGGACGTGATCTCGAGCGGGACCGAGGTGCCGTCGGGGCGCGACGCCTGCAGCTCGAGGGACGTTGTTGAGTCGGGCGCATGTTCTCCCGCTGAATCGTCCTCCCCGCCGAAGGGCTGCAGTTCGGGAATCCACTTGCGGATGTTCTCGCCCACCAACTGCTCCCGTGAAGTGCCGAGTATCCTGCAACCGGCCGAGTTGATGTCCTTGACGCGCCCCCTGTAGTCCAGCGTGAAGATGCCGTCGGCGGTGATTTCGAGAATGGATTGGGATTGCTGCCGCTCGTTGGCCAGTTCTATCTCGGCGCTTTCGCGCACGCGCATCACGGCACCGGCGAGAATGGTCGCGTAGCTGGCGAACTTCAGGAAGTGCGCAGTCGCGTAATAGCTGTCGAACTCCTCGCGCGAGAAGGGCATCACCAGGAGGTGAAGAACGGCGTTGATCAACAGGCAGCAGATCATGTACCTGTCGAAGGCAGACTCCCGCCAGTGGCCGGAGTAGAGGCAACCGACCAGGGCGACCAGGAACAGCAGGCCAGGCACCAGTTCGCCCGGATGCGGGATATAGAGTTGCGCAAAGCCGGCCTGGTAGTGCGCGGAGATGTGCGCGTATTCCAGGCTGGCGACGGCGAGCAGCACGGCGATCGAGCCGTAGATGAGCAGCATCGTCGAGCGGCGCGCCATGCGCCATTTTTCCAGCGGCGGATGGAATACGCTGAGGCACAGCGCCATGGCGAGGTACGTGCGCGCGGCGAGCCAGCTCTGCTGCAGCGAATGGGTATCGGGCAAGTCGACGCCGAAGGTCGCATCGAATGGCTCCGCGCTTTCCAGCAGGTGTTGCATGTCGAGCAGGAAGGAACCGAGGAAGGCCAGCAGTATGGCCAGCATGTAGTTGCCTTTCTCCCTGCCCAGCCGGTGGAATGCGATACCGATGACGACGACAAGGATCATCTGCATGACGCTCTCGAAGAGCACATGCACCTTGGGGTCGGTATTGAGGTTGAGGCTCAGGAGCACGCTGACCACGAGCAGGATCAGGCCGGCACCGACCACGATCGTCACCAGCTCCCTCTGCGTCCGTTCCGCGCGGAATGTTCCTTCCAGCCTGGCCATGATGCCGCTGCTGCGCCCCTTTTCTTATGTTGCCGTGTCAGGTGCCCTGGCGATCGGGGCTGCGACGGCATGATCTTTTTGTATCGCTGCACCGTGCCGGCGCAGGTCGCTTCTTCCTTCTTATAGCGTCCGACGATAGCCCAACTTAAGCCGGCGGGAGGAGCAAATTCCGGACTTTT
>JAWVYG010000389.1:0-4000 GCA_033722815.1 Halioglobus sp. | reverse complement strand
TCTCGCCGGGCCGCTTGCGCAGGCAGGGTTGCAGCGCGAGCGCGTTGAGCGCGCGCGACAGCGGGCCCATGCCGGGGGAAAGGAACGGATGGTAATCCAGCGGCAGGATGGTCTCGCGCTCGCGGGCCCGCAGGCCGCAGTGACTGGCGTGCAGGCGGGCGAAGGTATCGAGGCAGCGGTGCACCTGGTCCAGCGTCGGGCCGTGCACCATGTCGGGATTGGTGAACAGCTCCACCGCCGGATCCTCGTGCAGGTTCTCCTGCACCAGGAAGAAGCGCGTACCCTGCCAGGCGGTGGCATAGGTGACCGGGGTGCGCAGGGGCAGCGAGGTTGCCACGTGACGGAAGAAGTGCGATTCGAGCCGCCAGGAGTTGATGATGTCGAAAAACCAGCGCGTGGCCAGCGACTCCATCGGCAGTTTTACGAACAGCGAGCCCGGCAGCACCGGCTCGCCCCGCTGTTCGATGGTCAGTACCAGGTTGTGGCAATTGCTGCTGACCGAGGGAATGTCCTGCCGCTGCAGGCCGGTGATATCGACGGGGCCCGGGCACGCAGGGAGCGCGGCGCCGTTGATCAGGCGGGACAGCTGCCGCGGCTGCGCGACATCGTCGGCCAGATACGGCATGCTGGCACCGGTGAGGTCGCCGACCGCGTCCGCCAGCAGGTGCACGCCGCCGCGCGCCGCGCCAAGGGCGATTCCTGCGTAGTTTGTGGCGCTCAATGCGTGGCGCTCATTGCGGGGCCGGACTCCACTGGGAAAAGACGCGGGCGAAGTTGCCGGCATCGGACATTTCTAATAATATGTCCGACAGAGGATGAATTCAAGCAAGCGCGTTGTCAGGAGGGTATGCCATGGAAGCTCAATCGGCGTCGCAGGCGCAGGGCGCACAACGCTGGGACTGCATCATCGTCGGCGCGGGCCACAACGGCCTGGCCGCGGGCCTGGTACTGGCGCGCAACGGCCGCCGCGTACTGCTGCTGGAGAAAAACGACTTCGTCGGCGGCATGGGCGGCACCCGCGAGATCTTCAAGGGCTGCCGCAACGAGGTCGGTGCGAGCTGCCTGTTTCCGCTGTCCGCCGAGATCCGGCAGTACTTCGACTTCGAGTCCCACGGCGTGGAGCTTATCCCACTGCCGGTCATGGCGGTCAACCTGGTCGGGGCGGACGGACGGCCGCTGATCTTTTTCAAGAACTCCCTGCGCCTGTCTTTCGACATGCTGCGCAAGTTCGGGCCGGGCGCCATGCTCGGCTTCGCCCGCTTCCTGAAATTCTGCGAGTACCCCGCCCGCGTGCTGGACCGCTTCACCGCGCGCAAGGCACCGCGCAGGCTCGAGGACATCATCGCCGAGGCCGCGACACAGAAGGAACGCGAACACCTCGAGCTGGCCTTCCGCGGCTCCGCCATGGACATCATCGACAAGTTTTTCCCCGACCCGGTGAAGCACCGGGAACTGCGCGCCAGCATGGCCTTCGCCGCAGTGCAGGCCACGTACAAGGGTCCCTATACGCCGGGCTCCGGCCTGTGCCTGATCTACACCATGGCGCAGGAGGGTTCCGAGGGACTGATGCAGCGCGTCAAGGGCGGCCTGGGCAGCCTGTCCGAATCCCTGGCGCGGCAGATCGAGGCGCTGGGCAGCGAGGTGCGCCTGAAGCAGTCCGTCACGCGCATCCTGGTCGAAGACGGCCGCGCGGTCGGCGTGGAGACGAAGAAGGGCGAGCGGCTCTACGCGGACACGGTGATTTCCAACCTCGACAAGCAGGCGACCTTCAACCGCCTGCTGCAGGACCACGAACCGGCCCGGGACGACCAGGCCAGGGTGGACGCGTTCACCCACCGCGGCGCCTTCGTGCACATGCTGTTCAAGCTGCGCGGGCTGCCCAGCTATTCCAGGCACCTGGACAAACTCAACCACATCCACGGCGCGCGCTTCGGCGGCGCCATGGTGCTGGAGCCGGAGGAACTGCAGCGCAGCTTCGAGGCCTGCGCGCGCGGTGAAATGCCGGAGCAGGTGCCGCTGGCCTTCCAGATCCCCACCGTGGTCGACCCAACCCTCGCGCCCCAGGGGTACCACATCGCCAGCGCCTACGGTTTCTATTTCCCGTGCGAAGCCGACAAGTCACAACGCGGCAAACTGCGCGACCAGATGGCCGAGAAGATCATCGACCACGTCTGCCTGCACATGCCGGACTTTCGCGAGCTGATTGTCGACCAGGCGATCTTTTCCGCGGACCATTTCGCCAGCATGCAGGGTGTGACCAACGGCGACTGGACCCACGGCCTGCTGCACCCGGACCAGATGATCGGCGAGCGTTGCCTGGTAGACGGCACGGGGCACACGACCCCGCTATCCGGCCTGTTCCTGTGTGGCGCCTCCTGCCACCCGGGTCCGGGCGTCACCTTCCTGCCCGGCTACAACTGCGCGCACGAGATCCTCGCGGCCGTCGCGCAGCCGGTGACTACTTCAGCAGCACCGGCACCAGCAGCGCGCGCAGCGTAGTGCGCATCTGCGCCTCGCTCCGCAACACGTTGCTGGGCAGCGTCAGGAATGACAGGAGCAGCCGGTAGACCCATTCCACCAGGACCTCCGGGGGCACAGCATCCTGCAGCAGGCCGGCCCCGGCGGCGGGCTCGATAACGTGCTCCATGAGTTCCTCGCCGAAGCTGACGATGACATCCGAACTCCAGATGACGCGGCGGGCGCGGCTGTCCTCGTCGGAGGCGAACACCGCCTGCAGCAGCGGCCGCCGGGGGATTTCGCGCAGGGCCAGTATGAGCCCCTCGACCAGCTGGTCCGCGGGATCGGTGTAGCGCGACAGCTTGCGGCGGATATGCGTGTTGGTCTCGAGCATCTCCCCCTTCACCGTGGCGACGAGCAGCTCGGCGCGACCGGGAAAGTAGCGGTACAGCGTGGAGCGCGCGATGCCCGCCTCGGCCGCCACCTCCTTCATACCGGTGGCACCGATACCGCGCGCCAGGTAGCAGCGCCGGGCCGCGGCCAGGATGGCGTCGACCTGTTCGGGCGGGTCATCGGGCATGGCCAATTTGGTCCTTGAGAAAGGGAGCGGGGAATGAGACATTTTGCGACACTTGACCGATAGCGTAAAGCAGCCTGCCCAGACCATGCCCTCCGAACAGTCCGTCCAGGCCCCGTCCTCTCCTGCAAAATTGCGCGCCAGGGATTACCAGCGCGTACCCATGCGGCTGCTCAACGCCCTGCTGCGCGGCGCCGGCGCCGTCGGCCTGGCGCGTTTCCCGCTTGACGTCGACGCGTTGCTGAAGGATGCGCGCAGGCAGACCGGCCTGGCGGACTTCGGCGACGAACGCTTCATGGAACAGCTGCGCCTGCTGGTGCAGGCCACCAACGCCGAGCCGAGCCTGAATCCCCTCGGCCGCTTCCTGGCGAAGTCCAACATCGAACGCCTGCTGCAGGGGCGCCTGCGCGCACAGGAGCTGTGGCGGCAGCATCCCGAGATACTGGCGCGCGATATCGCCGACCCGGTGGTGGTGGTCGGCCTGGCCCGCTCGGGCACCACGCGCCTGCACCGCCTGCTGGCGTCCGACGAGCGCTTCGCACACCTGAAGTCCTGGGAGAGCGTGTACCCGGTGCCGGACCAGGACAGCTTCGCGGCGCGGGAACGCGGCGAGGCCGACCCGCGTATCAAGCGCCTGGACCAGGCGCTGGGGGCGGTGCTCTACATGAGCCCGCAGGTCGCGGCGGTGCACCCGCTGGGCACGATGGAGGTGGAGGAGGAGATCGGCCTGCTGCAGTACGCCTTCTCCACCCAGCTGTTCGAGGTCATCAACCACCTGCCGGACTTCGCCGAGTGGCTGATGACCCACGACCAGAAGTTCGCCTACGAATACATGGTGAACCTGCTGAAGACTGTCGCCTGGTTCCGCGGCGATCCCGAGGACAAGCGCTGGCTACTGAAATCGCCCCAGCACATGCAGGACCTGGACGCCCTGCTGCACGTATTCCCGGACGCGAAGCTGTTGTG
>JAWVYG010000388.1:0-4003 GCA_033722815.1 Halioglobus sp. | reverse complement strand
CCCTTGCGCTGCATTTTGCGCCAGATACTGTAGATGTGCTTGGCACGTCCGGCTATCTCGAACTCCAGGCCGGCGCCGGTGAGCACGCGGCTGACCTCTTCGCTCACACGCTCGATGAAGCGGTCGCGCTCCATACGCTTGCCGTCCAGCAGGCGTGCGATCTTGCGGTAGGCATCCGGGTGGATGTAGCGAAACGACAGGTCCTCCAGTTCCCACTTCAACTGCCCGATCCCCAGGCGGTGGGCGAGCGGCGCGTAGACGTCGAAGACTTCCTGACCGACCCGCCTGCGCCGCTCCTCGTCATCCTTCACGGTGCGGATGGCGCAGGTACGTTCGGCCAGCTTGATCAGCGCCACGCGCACGTCATCGACCATGGCGATGAGCATCTTGCGGATATTGTCTTTCTGGTCGGTGGCCTGGCCGAGTACCGGCGTGTCAGATGCCAGCGGCAGCTGCCCGATCGCCGCCATGCGCAGCACACCGCTGATCAGTTCCGACACACCAGCGCCGAAGTCGGCGGCAACCTGTCGCTGGTCCAGGCGCTCCTCGCGCACCGCGCGGTAGAGGATTCCCGCCAGCAGGCAGTCCGCGTCGACGTGCAGGTCAGCCAGCACCTGAGCGATATCGAGGCCGGCGGTGAAACTGTCGCCCCCATGAGCCCAGTCCAGCGTATCGACGCCGGGCCGGCGTCCCGCGCGCTGCGCCAGCTCGCAGGCCTCGAGCACCCGGGCCTCTTCGTCGGCGTCAAGATCGGCATGCAGTTGCCGCAGCCAGTGGGGCAGGTCCACTCTCCCCGCAGCGTCGGTCTGGAATTGTTCGCGTACACGGACCATGGCGTCTACCAACAGATCTCAGGGGGAGCTGAAGACGCCGGTGGAGAGATAGCGATCGCCCCGGTCGCAGATAATGGCGACGATCACCGCGTTTTCCACCTCGGCCGACAGGCGCAGTGCCGCGGCGACCGAGCCGCCCGAGGACACACCGCAGAAGATACCCTCTTCCGCGGCCAGCCGGCGCATGGTCACCTCCGATTCCTCCTGGGATATGTCAATGACCCGGTCGACCCTCGGGGCCTCGTAGATTTTCGGCAGGTACGCCTGTGGCCAGCGGCGGATACCGGGGATGCTGGAGCCCTCCACCGGCTGCAGGCCGATGATCTCGATCGCGGGGTTCTGCTCCTTCAAATACGTGGAGCAACCCATGATGGTCCCTGTGGTACCCATGGAGCTGACCAGGTGGGTGATCGTGCCGTTGGTCTGCCGCCACAGTTCCGGACCGGTACCGACGAGATGCGCCCGCGGGTTGTCGGGATTGGCGAACTGGTCCAGCACCCGGCCTTCTCCCCGCGCCTGCATCTGCATGGCGCGATCCCTCGCCCCTTCCATGCCCTCCTCCTGCGTGACCTCCAGCAGCGTGGCGCCATAGGCGGACATGGCCAGCTTGCGCTCCTCGCTCATGTGGCTCGGCATGATCAAAACGAGGTTGTAGCCACGAATCGCGGCCGCCATCGCCAGCGCGATGCCCGTGTTGCCGCTGGTAGCCTCGATCAGCGTATCGCCGGGGCTTATCTCACCGCGCTCCTCGGCCTGGGCGATCATGCTCAGGGCCGGCCTGTCTTTCACCGATCCCGCAGGGTTATTGCCCTCCAGCTTGGCCAGGATCGTATTGCTGCTATTGCCCGGCATGCGCTGCAACCGCACCAGCGGGGTATTGCCGACACAGGCTTCAATCGTTGGATACTGTTGCATAGACCACTGACCGCGTTGACTGGCGGCAAATTATATAACTATTCACCGCGGCAACCAGCGTATTTCGGTGCAGGACGGCCCCCGCGAATCGGCGCTAGCGCTCACGGCGCCTGCGCTGGAACAATTCACGGCTGCGCAGCGGCTGTTCGCCGAGGTGCTCCCGCAGCACCAGGCGCAACAGCCGCTTTGCCTCGGGCCGCACGTCACCCCCGAACTCGCCCCTGGCGATGGCCAGCAGATGACTGCCCAGGTAGGCCCCGGCGACATCCTCCTGGTCGGATGGCAGCGCCTGCACGCCGTGGCCATCCACGTAGCGGTACCAGCGCAGCGCGTCTACAGGCCGGCCATCGCCGTAATCGCGTGTTAAATCCGGGCTGTAACCCAGCTCATCCAGCAGGCACAACTCGAACCGGCGCAGTGCGACGTCCGGCTCGGAGTCCCCGGCCAGGCTCGTCAAGGCCTGGCTGTAGGCGGCAAACAGCGCCGGGTGCGGATCGTGGCGATGCAGGAGGCGGACCAGCAGCTCGTTCAGGTACAGGGCGCTGTACACCTTTTCACCTTTTAGTGTGCACGCGACCCCGGCGGGTTCCGACGCGGTGAGGGTCTTGAGTTCGCCGCGACCGCTAAAGGACAGCAGCAGGGGCAGAAAGGGCTGTAGGGCAGCGCGTCCGCCGCGCCTCCGGGTCGTCGCACGCACGCCCTTCGCCACGAGGCTGATGCGCCCGTGTTCCGCGGTAAACGCCTCCACTATCAGGCTGCTGTCGCGATACGGGCGGCTGTGAAGTATGTAGGAGGGCTGCAGCCGGACCGCCATTCTTGGATTCATGGCGGGCTACCCGTCGTCATACCCGAGGCTGCGCAGGGCCCGTTCGTCGTCAGACCAGCCCGAACGCACTTTCACCCACAGGTTGAGCATGACGCGGGAGTCGAACAGGGTCTCCATATCCCGCCTGGCCTCGGTGCCGATAGAGCGCAGCCGGGCGCCCTTTTCGCCGATCAGGATGCGTTTCTGGCCGTTTCGCTCCACGTAGATAAGGGCGGATATATGCAGGATCTCCTCTTCCTCGGAGAAATCCTCGATTTCAACGGCAACCGCATAGGGCAGTTCGTCGCCCAGCTGTCGCATGATCTTCTCGCGCACGATCTCGGCGGCGAGAAAGCGCTGGCTGCGGTCGGTAATCTGTTCTTCGGGAAAGAAGTGCTCCGACAGCGGCAGGTGCTGCACGAGCTGCGCCTCGAGCTCCTCCACATTGTGCCGCCGCAGGGCAGACAGCGGCATGATAGCGGCAAATGTGCCCTTGTCGTCGAGTGCTTCAAGGTGCGGCAACAGGGCGCTCTTGTCGGGGAGCAGGTCGACCTTGTTCACGACCAGGATACACGGCGCGCCCGACTGCCTGACCTGCTCGAGCACCCAGTCGTCCTCCTCGGTCCAGGCCGTGCGGTCGACCACGAACAGGATCAGGTCGACATCGCGCATCGCGCTACTTGCGGCACGGTTCATGTAGCGGTTGATGGCCTTGCCGGCCTGCAGGTGCAGCCCGGGAGTATCGACGAATACAACCTGCGTATCGGCCACCGTCTTGATCCCCAGCACCTGGTGGCGGGTCGTCTGCGGTTTGCGCGAGGTGATGCTGATTTTTTGCCCGAGCAGGTGGTTGAGCAGCGTCGACTTGCCCACGTTGGGCCGCCCTACGATCGCGACATAGCCGCAGCGTTTGCCGCTCTCAGGAGCCATCGGACAACTCGTCCAGTGCCGTCTGGGCGGCGCTCTGTTCCGCACGGCGCCGGCTGCTGCCACTGCCCTGCACCTGCATGGCGGGCTCGAACACGTTGCAGGCGACGTGAAAGCGCTGGGCGTGGGCCTCGCCTTCGATCGACAGCAGTTCGTACTCGGGCAGCGGCCGGCCGCGCCCCTGGAGATACTCCTGCAGCTGTGTCTTGGGATCCTTGTCGACCGTCCCCGCGACGACTGCCTCGAGGCGCGCGCCAAACCAGCGTAGCACGGCCTCGCGGCACTCGGGGACGTCGGCATCCAGCAGGATGGCGCCGAGCACAGCCTCCAGCGCGTCGGCGAGGATAGAACCGCGGCGCTTGCCGCCACTCTTGCGCTCCCCCGGGCCGAGGTGGAGAAAGTCGCCAAGTTCCAGTTCGCGGGCGACGTCGGCCAGGGTCTCACCCTTTACCAGCGCCGCGCGCATCCGGCTGAGATCGCCCTCACGGGCACGGGGCAACTGCAGGTACAGCGCCTCCGCGAT
>JAWVYG010000387.1:0-4005 GCA_033722815.1 Halioglobus sp. | reverse complement strand
TATAGGATCGATTCCATGCTGGAGATCACCCGGTGGCCAAGACCTTCCTGCTGACACTGCTCGTGTTTTCGATGGGCTGCCTCGCGCAGTCGGGCATCTACCGCACCACCGACGCCGACGGCAATGTCGTGTTCACCGATACGCCCCCGGCGGATGGCCCCGCCGCCCGGCCGATCGAGGTACAGGAGCCCAACATCAGCGCCCCGCCACCGGAGATCGCCCCGCCGCCTAAGGAGAACGCCGAGCCGCCGCAGGCCGAGGCCGAGGCCAGGAGCGTGGCGATCACCGCTCCCGGCGATGAAACCACCATCCCCAAGGGGCCCGGCGATTTCGGCGTCACCGCCAGCGCCACGCCGCCGCTGGGCGCCGGCGAAACACTCCAGCTGTTGATCGACGGCGAAGCGCATGGCGAGCCGCAGCAGGCCTACAAATGGGCCCTGACCAACGTGTTACGCGGCGCCCACGACCTCAGTGTCAACCTGCTCAGCGCGGACGGCGAAGTCGTCGCCACCTCGGACTCCGTGCGCGTCTACGTCCTGCGTCCCAGCATCATCCCGCAGCGGCGGGCCCTCGGAGCCGCCCAGGGGGGCCCCTGACCCCGGCGCCGGTCGCTCTGGACAGCACCCGCCACGTGCACCATAATAGTGCACGACATGGGCACAGCGCGGGTGCGGGAGCCTGACAGCGCCCCGCAGGGCGTCATTTGTAAGCACTCACTATCGGCATAGGCCCTGTTTTTGAGGGAAGCGGCTTTTATATTGTCTCCCGCCCCATTTTGGCTTCATTTTTGCAAGTCTCACCGCCGGCGGGTTTGCCCGCCATAGAAGCTGCCCTGCTCCGGGGCACCGCCTCGAGGACCGCATGCAGCAGCACCAGAACATCCTGGACAATCTCAGTACCGGCGTCGTGGCGCTGGACAGCAACCTGTGCGTGACCTCCCTGAACGCCGCCGGCCAGGAATTGCTGGAAACCTCGGAGACGCGCTGCATCGGCCAGCACGCCAGCAAGCTGGTGCTGCAGCCACGCGAGTGGCTGGACAACCTGGAACAGGTGCTGGCCAGCAACAGCCCCCATGTCAGCCGCGATATTGCGCTGGTGCTGGTATCAGGCCAGGAGATCCACGTCGACGTCATCATCACGCCGATCGCTGACGACGCCGGCAACACGCGCCTCATCGTCGAGTTGCTCGCCATCGACCGCCTGCTGAAAATCACCCGCGACGAAAGCCTCATGCACTCCCGCGAGACCTCCCGCGCGGTCATCAGGGGCCTTGCCCACGAGATCAAGAACCCCCTCGGCGGGGTGCGCGGCGCGGCGCAGCTGCTGGCGCGGGAACTGCCCGACGATTCGCTGTCCGAGTACACCGGCATCATCATCAGCGAGGCCGACCGCCTGCGCGACCTGGTCGACCGGCTGCTGGGCCCGCGGCAGCAACTGAACCCCGAGCCGATGAACATCCACGAGGTGCTGGTACACGTCCAGGACCTGATCGGCGCCGAGACCGACAACGCGGTGACGTTCGAGCGCGACTTCGACCCGAGCCTGCCCGACCTGCCGGGCGACCGCGCCCAGCTGATCCAGGCGGTCCTGAACATCATGCGCAACGCCGTGCAGGCCGCGGAAAGCCCCGCGGATTGCCGCATCACCGTGCGCTCCCGCTGCCAGCGCCAGTTCACGATCGGCTCCCAGCGGCATCGCCTGGTGTGCAGGATAGACATCATCGACAACGGCCCCGGCATCGCGGATGACATGCTGCCGGGCATCTTCGCGCCGATGGTCACCGGGCGCGCCGACGGTACCGGCCTGGGGCTGACCATCGCGCAGTCCGTGGTGACCGGACACGGCGGTGCGCTGAGCTGCGACAGCCGGCCCGGCTACACCTGTTTCACAATTTACCTACCAATGGACGAGGAATATGCACAGGCATCCTAAAGTCTGGGTCGCGGATGACGACAGTTCCATCCGCTGGGTCCTGGAACGCGCGCTCAACCAGGCGGGCATCGATAACGAGAGCTTCGCCGACGCCGATGCGCTGCTGCGGGAGATCGCCAGCGAGCAACCCGACGTCATCATCAGCGACATCCGCATGCCCGGCACCGACGGCCTGGACCTGCTATCGCGCATCAACGAGAACTTTCCCGACCTGCCGGTCATCATCACCACCGCGCACTCCGACCTGGAAAGCGCGGTGGCCTCGTACCAGCAGGGCGCTTTCGAGTACCTGCCCAAGCCCTTCGACCTCGACGAGGTGGTGGCCATCACCGAGCGCGCGCTGGCCCACACCCGCGAAAAGCGCGGCGCGGCCGAGTCCGGCGCCCGGGAGCTGCCACAGACCGAGATCATCGGCGAGGCACCCGCCATGCAGGAGGTGTTCCGGGCAATCGGGCGCCTTGCGCACAGCAATATCACGGTACTGATCAACGGCGAGTCGGGTACCGGCAAGGAACTGGTCGCACAGGCGCTGCATCGCCACAGCCCCCGCGCCAGCGCGCCGTTTATTGCACTGAACATGGCGGCCATACCGCGTGACCTGATGGAGTCGGAGCTGTTCGGGCACGAGAAGGGCGCCTTCACCGGCGCCAACAGCAAGCGCGAGGGGCGCTTCGAGCAGGCCGACGGCGGCACCCTGTTCCTGGACGAAATCGGCGACATGCCGCCGGAAACCCAGACGCGCCTGCTGCGCGTGCTGGCGGACGGCGAGTTCTACCGCGTGGGCGGCGCGGTCCCCGTGAAAGTGGACGTGCGCATCATCGCGGCCACCCACCAGAACCTGGAGGAGCGGGTGCAGCGCGGCGACTTCCGCGAAGACCTGTTCCACCGCCTCAACGTCATTCGCATACACATACCCAAGCTGTCGGAGCGGCGCGAGGATATCCCCCGCCTCATGCAGCACTTCTTCGCGCAGGCGGCACAGGAACTGGGCGGTGAGCCCAAGGTGCTGCTGCCTGAAACGGAAGCCTTCCTGACCGAACTGGAGTGGCCGGGCAACGTGCGCCAGCTGGAAAACACCTGCCGCTGGATCACCGTCATGGCCTCGGGCCGCGAGGTACACCTGAACGACCTGCCACCGGAACTGGGCACGGCGGAGGCGGCACCGGTGGAGAGCGGCGAGTCGGACTGGCGCCAGCTGTTGTACCACTGGGCGCGTAACCAACTGGTCATGGGCAAGCAGCAGATCCTGCAGCAGGCGGTACCGGACTTCGAGCGTGTGATGATCGAGGTTGCACTCAAGCATACCCAGGGCCGCAAACGCGACGCCGCCGAGCTGCTCGGCTGGGGCAGGAATACCCTGACGCGCAAGCTCAAGGACCTGGATATGTAGGCGCGTTTCGGCGCCCGGCCATGCTGAAGGTCGTTCTCTACCAGCCCGAAATTCCACCGAACACGGGCAATATCATCCGCCTGTGCGCCAACACCGGCTGCTCACTGCACCTGATCGAACCGCTCGGGTTCACGCTGGACGAGAAGCGCCTGCGCAGGGCGGGCCTGGATTACCGTGAGTTCGCCGACCTGGATGTGTACCCGGACTTCGACGCATTCGCGCAGGCCAACCGCGACGCCCGCGTGTTCGCGCTCACCACCCGCGGTGACACCGCCTACTGTGACGCGAGATTCGCACCCGGCGATGCCATCCTGTTCGGACCGGAGACCCGGGGCTTACCGCAGGAGATGCTGGACGAGCTGCCGCCGGGGCGAACATTGCGGATACCGATGAAACCGGGCAGCCGCAGTCTCAACCTGAGCAACGCGGCCGCCCTGACAGTCTACGAGGGCCTGCGACAGCTCGGCTTCAGCGGGCTGTCCTGACAGGCTGGAGGAGCGGCGTCAGTGCGCCGCCGCTTCCCCGCCGGCACCGGCAGCCGCCTGCTGCTGGGCCTGCATGTACAGCGCATCGAAGTTCACCGGCGCCAGCATGACCGCGGGGAAACCACCCTTCACACACAGGTTGTCGATGGTTTCACGCGCGTAGGGGAACAGGATGTTCGGCGCTGCCGTGGCCAGTAC
>JAWVYG010000386.1:0-4021 GCA_033722815.1 Halioglobus sp. | reverse complement strand
GGCAACGGATGCCGAAAGCAGTTTCTTGTTCAACATGTTTCTATCTCCTTAGCCAATTGTCAGAAAACAGGCCTGAACGGCGTCTACCTTCTCCGGGTACGTCACGAGCGCCGGCACAGTGGTGCCACGCGGGAAAAACATAGCCTGCAGCCCTTATTGTATGTTTTTTGGACTCGCCAGGATTATGAAATAGTTGCCTTGCAGGGGTGTACTTGTACCGCCCCGGAACGGGCGGCGGGAAGGCTTTCGTGGCTAATGCCGCCTCCGGCGGGCGGGCAGAAAAAAGGGGGGCCGAAAGGCCCCCCAAGTACGCATCGTTAAATGCGCCCGCAATTGTGTTACAGGCCGCTGCCGCTGGCGCCCACGAACTCGGGGTAGGCTTCCATACCGCACTCGGACTGGTCGACACCTTCGTACTCTTCCTCCTCGCTGACCCGGATGCCGATGACAGCTTTGAGGATGCCCCAGACAACCAGGCTGGCGACGAAGACCCAGACAAAGATGGTGGCAGCGCCGATCAGCTGGCCGCTGAAGGATGAGTTCTCGCCGTTGGTGACGGGCACCAGCAGCAGACCCAGCAGGCCGACCACGCCGTGGACCGAAATCGCACCGACCGGGTCGTCGATCTTCAGCTTGTCCAGGGTGATGATGGAGAACACCACCAGGATGCCGCCTGCGGCACCGAACAGCGTCGCCTGCAGGGCACTGGGCGTGGAGGGCTCGGCGGTAATCGCCACCAGGCCGGCCAGGGCGCCGTTCAGGGCCATGGTAATGTCGGCCTTGCCGAACATGATGCGCGCCACGATCATCGCTGCGATCAGGCCGCCGGCCGCGGCGGCGTTGGTGTTCATGAACACGATGGCCACCGAGTTGGCGCTCTCGACGCTGGCGGTGGCCAGGACCGAACCGCCGTTGAAACCGAACCAGCCAAGCCACAGGATGAAGGTACCGAGCGTGGCCAGGGGCAGGTTGGCGCCGGGAATCGGCTGTACCGTGCCATCGGCGGCGTACTTGCCCTTACGAGCGCCCAGCAGCAGCACGCCGGCCAGGGCAGCGGCGGCGCCAGCCATGTGCACGATGCCGGAGCCCGCGAAGTCGGAGAAGCCGAGGTCGCCCAGGGTGTACATGCCGAATACGGCATTGCCGCCCCAGGTCCAGGAGCCTTCCATCGGGTAGATGAAGCCGGTCATGACAACCGCGAAAGCCAGGAAGGCCCACAGTTTCATGCGCTCGGCCACGGCGCCGGACACGATAGACATCGCGGTGGCGACGAACACTACCTGGAAGAAGAAGTCCGCGGACGGGGCATAGGTGGCCGGCTCTTCCGCGCCGGCGACGCCGTCACCGGTTATGGTGGAGAGGAAATAATCCCCGCCGTACATGATCGCGTAGCCGCAGACCATGTACATCGTACAGGCCACGGCGTACAGCGCCACGTTCTTCAGCAGTATCTCCGTTGTGTTCTTGGAGCGGACGAGGCCGGCCTCGAGCATTGCGAAGCCCGCCGCCATCCACATGACTAACGCTCCGCACACCAGGAAGTAAAAGGTGTCCAGCGCGTACTGTAATTGAAAAATATTGTCTTCCATTGGTCTTACTCTCTCAGCAGTCGCTAAAAAATTTTGGGTAGAGCATCCCCATGAGCCTTGAGAAAGGCCCTCGAAAAAAAGCGTTTTGCTAGTCGGTCAGGGGAGCTGTGTTTCCGTCAGATCGCGTCCTCACCGGTCTCGCCGGTACGAATACGGATCACCTGTTCCATCGGGGAAACGAATACCTTGCCGTCGCCGATCTTGCCCGTGTTGGCGGCCTTGGTGATGGCCTCGATGGTCTGGTCAACCACACCATCGGACACCGCGACCTCGATCTTCACCTTGGGCAGGAAATCGACAACATACTCCGCTCCGCGATACAGCTCAGTGTGTCCTTTCTGACGACCAAAGCCCTTTACTTCAGTCACGGTGATACCCTGCACACCGATTTCAGACAATGCTTCGCGCACGTCGTCCAGTTTGAATGGCTTTACAATGGCCGTGATAAGTTTCATGTGTTTCTCCTGAAATTGTCTTTTCTGGCCGGTGGTCCCACGGGACCCCCGGCGATCGCCCGGCCGGCGGGTATCCCCCGCCAGCCTGGCGTGTCCGGTTCGTTACAGGTCGAAGCTCTTGCTGAGCGTGAATACGAACGCCTCGCTCTCTGTAGCGTCGCCGTCGTCGTCCGCCTGGTCAGACAGTTCGTCGCTGGAGAAGATAGCCGCAACGCCCACGTCGAACCCGCCGATCTCAGTGCCGTAGCCAATCTCCAGGTATTCGCCGTCCGCGTCCTGGCCGAAGATGCCCACGGTGCCGTAGAAGCCGTTGTGGGACAGGGTTACGTCGATGAAATCGTACTCGTCGCCGCCTTCGCCGTCGAAGCCGTCGTCGTTGTCCCACGTACCAAAGGTGTAGGAGATGCTGGCGAACTCCCAGCTGGCGCTGATGGTGGCTTCCTCGTAGGTGTCGTCGAACTCGCCGGTGTAGTAATAGCCAGCGACGCCGGCGCCCAGGGTGACGTCACCGAGCTCCAGGTTGTAGCCGAGGTAACCGTCTACTTCCAGGCCGTCGCCGACGTCCGCGGTCCAGGTGCCGATGTAGAAGCCGCCCGTCTCGTAATCGAGGCCGCCGCTGGCGGACGTCTCCTTCTGCAGGATGCCGCGGAAGTAGTACTCGGAAGCAAAGCCGATATTCGCTGACAGGTCGGCGGACGCGGGCATGGAGACCATACCTCCGGCGAGGAGGGTCGCGGCGGCCGTGGTGCTAATCAGTTTCTTGTTGAACATGTGTCCTTTCTCCTTTGGGTGATGTCAGATAACAGACGCTCTAATGGTCTTGTCAGACGTGGGCGGTACAGTGCACCGCCCGAAATTGTCAGTGGGAGAAGAGCAGAGTCCGTGCCAACTTGTGATTTATTTAACAAAATCATACCGATAGCTAAATATTGAGCCACTACGGGGCATTTTCGGGGCAGCGATTGCGCCCCAATACGGGTCGTTGCACTGTTTTGGTGCACCAACATGAGCTGTGCCCGTCTCCTGAAATGCTCTAGACTGGCGCCTTTTCTACAACAGCGCAGGGAAGGGCCACAGCATGGCTTTGAAACCTCCACCCCCGCCCTGGGAAGTACTGCAACAGGTGGGCGAACTGGTCGGCGGCAGCGGCGTGCGCGGCGAGGTCGACAAGGGCGTGCGCGCACTGGCGCAATCGGCGCTGGCGCGACTCGACGTGGTCAGCCGGGAGGAGTTCGACGCGCAGGCCGAAATCCTGCGCCACACCCGTTCGAAGGTGGTGGCGCTGGAAGCCGAGCTGGAAGAGCTGACTCGCGAGCTGGAAGCGCTCGGCCCCGCCGACGGCAAGTAGGACAATATCCGGGGACCGGCAGGGACGCCGGCCCGCGCGCAATCACCACGCTCAGGGAAGAGCAATGGACCTTTCAGTTGTACACTCGCGGGCCCTCGCGGGCATCGAGGCGCCGTCGGTACGGGTTGAAACCCACCTGTCCAATGGCCTCCCGGCGTTCAACATCGTCGGTCTGCCCGAAACCGCCGTGCGCGAGAGCAAGGACCGCGTCCGCAGCGCGATCATCAACTCCCACTTCGACTTCCCGGACCGCCGCATCACGGTCAACCTCGCCCCGGCGGACCTGCCCAAGGAGGGCGGGCGCTTCGACCTGCCCATCGCGCTGGGCATCCTGGCCGCCTCCGGGCAGGTACCTCGGGAGCAACTGCCCGAGCACGAATTCCTCGGCGAGCTGGCGCTGGACGGCGCCATCCGCCCGGCGCCCGGCGTGGTGGCAGCGGCCGGCTCCGGCCGCCGCGCCCGGCGCCGCCTGGTCACCGACCCCGCCAGCGCCGCCACCGCGGCGCTGGTACCGGGCAGCACGGTACTGGGCGCCGCCGACCTGCTGACCCTGTGCGCGCACCTGAACGGCGCGCAGACGCTGCCGCCCGCCACCCCGTCGCCGGCGCTGCAGGCCGTCGAATATCCCG
>JAWVYG010000385.1:0-4023 GCA_033722815.1 Halioglobus sp. | reverse complement strand
TCGACACCGAGCCCCTGCTTGTAGCGCAGGGCGCTGTCCATGATGGCGTAGTAACCCACCGGCATGCCCAGGCCGGCGTCGGACTCGACCTCCGACATCATCTCCGCTTCGGGGCGCAACAGTACGTCCGGCTCGACGCCGTCCTGTTGCGTCCAGCTCACCTCGTCACCGGCACGGGCGGCGCACTGTTCGCGGTAGCGCGCCTCGCCGCCGCAAACCAGCAGCACGCGGGCCTCGCCGCTGACGATGCGTTCGCAGGCGCGGTTGACCAGGCCCTGTTGCAGGATGCCGAAATCGGCCAGCAGCGTGGTGGCGGAGCCGGCGCCCAGCCGCTCGGCCAGGATGCGCGCGGGATCGCTGTACGGCCACAGGCTGTTGGGCACCATGATTTCCTCGGCGCGCGACAACAGCTCGGCACTGCCGGCATCGGCGGCGGCATCGCGCAGTGCCTGCTCCATCAGGGCCACGGGCTCCAGCGCGGCCGTGTAGTCGGCCAGTTTCTGCTGCACCGCGGCGACGCCGACGAGCACCGGGGTGTTGTCGGGACACTCAGCCATTGATGAACTCGCCCGCGTACCAGTTGAGCTGCGCGATCTTCTCATCCAGCGACACGTCCGGCTCCATCTCGTACACGTTGCGGAAGCCGATCACGACATTGGTCACGCCGATGCTCTCCAGCTGCTCGATACCCGCCTTGCTGAACGCATCCTTGCCCGTGGTGAACACCTGGAACGGCCGGTCGGCCGTACCGTACTCTTCGCGCAGCTGGTTGATGCGGCGGATGTAGGCGGCCAGCTCGTCCAGGTCCGCGCCGGCGCACATCCAGCCGTCGCCCACGCGGGCGGCGCGCTTCAGCGCCGGCTCCGTGTGCCCGCCGATCAGCAGCGGGGTGGGGGTCGACGGTACCGGGTTCATCTTGTTGGCCGGCATCGAGTGAAACTCGCCGGAGAAGCCGAAGAAGTCGCCGCCCTCCAGCCCGCGCAGGATCTCGATCTGCTCGTCGAAGCGCTTGCCGCGCTTTTCCCAGGGTACGCCGCACACCGCGAAGTCCTCTTCCCAGGGACTGATGCCGATACCGAAATCGAAGCGGTTGCCCGACAGCGCCTGTATGCCCTGCACCTGCTTGGCGACCACCGGCGCCTGCCGCACCGCGAGCTTGTAGACGAAGGTCGCGAAGCGAATCCGCTCGGTCACAGCCGCCATCGCCGCAACCGCGATGAGGGACTCGATAAACGGCACGCTCTCGAGAAACTCGCGGCTGCCATCGGCATTGTAGGGATACTTCGAACTGGCTTCCTGCGGGTAACAGATACTGTCGGGAATGGTGATGCCGTCGTAGCCGGCCTCTTCCGCGGCGCGCGCAAGCGGCAGGTAGTGATCGGCATCGCACATGCCGACCTGGTAGCTGAATTTCATACAGGGTCTCCTGGAATGCCCCGTCTCCGGGCGCCGGGGAAACACTACTTTAGCCCTTGGAGCACCGAGGGTGGTATTGCACAGGGAAATTTCCCGCGCTGGCCTCAAATAGTGAACCCCGGCGGTAGGCGCGGGTTATAATCGTCTCTCAAGGCAGCCAAGTGACACGACACTTGTCCATGACAGACGCCAGCAGCGGCGCGCCGCTCGATACTTCGCGGCGCTTTCTCTTTGACGACGCGGACATACGCGGGGAGAGTGTGCGCCTGCAGCGGAGCTACCGCGACATACTCGACATCCACCAGTACGCGCCCGGCGTCAGCCGCCTGATCGGCGAGTTCCTCGCCGCCAGCGTACTGCTCAGCACGACACTCAAGTTCGAAGGCAGGCTGATCCTGCAGGTGCGCTCGGAGGGACAGGTGCCTTTGCTGATGGCGGAGTGCGACCACAACCTGCAGGTGCGCAGCATCGCGCGGGGTGCGCAGACCGCGACAGCGCTGGACAATGAGCTGCTGCTCACCAACGGCCAGCTGGCTATCACTATCGATCCGCTCGAAGGCAAGCGCTACCAGGGCATCGTGCCGCTGCACGAGGATTCTTTGGCGCACAGCCTGGACGCCTACTTCGAACACTCCGAACAGCTGGGTACGCGTATCTGGCTGGCGGCCGACGGCGAGGCTGCCGGCGGCCTGCTGCTGCAACAGCTGCCGGCGCAGATCGTGCCGGAGCAGGAGCTGCGCGAGCAGCAGTGGGAACACGCCCGCACGCTGGCGGCGACGGTCACGGCGCAGGAGCTGCTCACCCTGGACGCGCCCGCTCTGCTGCTGCGGCTGTATCGGGAGGACCCGGTGCGCCTGTTCGAGTCGCGCCAGGTGACGTTCTGCTGCAGCTGCTCGCGCGAGCGGACACGCAGCGCCCTGGCCTCGCTGGGCCGCGCGGAAGTGGAAGAATTGCTGCAGGATCTGGGGGTTATCACCATGGACTGCGAGTTCTGCAACCAGCAGTACCGCTTCGATTCCGGCGACCTCGAGGACCTGCTGCAGGCCCCCCAGTCCAAAACGTTACACTGATCACACCTTCACCCCAATTCACCGCATTTATGGTGGGAATCATTCCCATAACGACGCAATTATTGCGATAATGGCGCCCCCCTGAGATACGGGAAAGCCCCTGCCCGCGGGGTTCCGGCGTTAAAAAAGACAGGATTTACAATGACCGTAGATATCCAGACCGCCCAGGAATATACGGACCTGGCGCCCCCCAAGCTGATCGAGGAATCCCTCAGGAGAAATGAGGGCATTCTGTCGGATACCGGCGCACTGCTGGTCACCACAGGCAAACGCACCGGGCGCTCCCCCGCCGACCGTTTCGTCGTCAGGGAGCCCAGCACCGAGGACGCCATCGACTGGGGCAGCGTCAACCGCCCCTTCGACGCCGACAAGTTCGACGCGCTGTGGGAGCGCGTGGAATCGTACCTGGGCAACCGCGACCGTTTCGTATCCCACCTGCACGTCGGCGAGCACGCCGAGCACTACATCCCGGTGAAGGTCACCACGGAGACGGCCTGGCAATCGCTGTTCGGGCGCAACATGTTCATCCGTCCACAGCATTACAACGCCGGCCGCAAGCACGAGTGGAACATCCTCAATGTCGCGAGCTTCGTCTGTGACCCGGAGCGCGACGGCACCAACTCGGACGGCGTGGTCATCATCAACTTCGCGCAGCGCAAGGTCCTGCTGGCAGGTATGCGCTACGCCGGCGAGATGAAGAAATCCATGTTCTCGGTGCAGAACTTCCTGCTGCCCGAGAAAGACGTCATGTCGATGCACTGCAGCGCCAACGTCGGTGACGATGGCGATACGACCCTGTTCTTCGGCCTGTCCGGCACCGGCAAGACCACGCTGTCCGCCGACCCGGAGCGCTACCTGATCGGCGACGACGAGCACGGCTGGGCGAAGGGTTCCGTCTTCAATCTCGAGGGCGGCTGCTACGCCAAGACGATCGACCTGAGCCAGAAGAACGAACCGGTGATCTGGGACGCCATTCGCTTCGGCGCCATCATCGAGAACGTGGTGCTGGACGACAATCGGCACGCGGACTACTGCGATACCAGCCTGACCGAGAACGGTCGCTGCTGCTACCCGCTGGAGCACGTGGAAAAGCGCACCGAGGCCAACGCCGCCGGCGAACCCAAGTGCGTCATCTTCCTCACCTGCGACGTCTCCGGCGTACTGCCGCCGGTTGCCATCCTGTCCAAGGAGGCGGCGGCCTACCACTTCCTCAGCGGCTATACCGCCCGCGTCGGCTCCACCGAGCTCGGGGCCGAGGCCGGCATCAACCCGACCTTCTCCACCTGTTTCGGTGCGCCCTTCATGCCGCGACCGGCGGGGGACTACGCGGAATTGCTCATGAAGCGGATCGAGGATTTCGGCAGCCAGGTG
The DNA here is from genome assembly GCA_033722815.1 of Halioglobus sp. Classification (GTDB taxonomy): domain Bacteria; phylum Pseudomonadota; class Gammaproteobacteria; order Pseudomonadales; family Halieaceae; genus Marimicrobium. The sequence continues at coordinate 166 of JAWVYG010000385.1, read as the reverse complement.
TACCTGGTGAACACCGGCTGGACCGGCGGTTCCGGGGCACCGGGCGGCACCGGCTCGCGCTTCCCGATACCGGTCACCCGCGCGGTCGTGCATGCCTGCCAGAGCGGCGCGCTGCTGAATGTTCCGACCGAGCACCTGGACATTCTCAACCTCGACTTCCCCACCT
>JAWVYG010000384.1:0-4025 GCA_033722815.1 Halioglobus sp. | reverse complement strand
TCCGACGGCTCCTACGGTATCGAGGAAGGCCTGATCTACTCTTTCCCCTGTCGCTGCGCAGGCGGTGACTGGAGCATCGTCCAGGGTGTCGAGATCGGCGAGTTCAGCCAGGCGAAGATGTCGGCAACCGAGCAGGAGTTGAAGGAAGAGCGCGACGCCGTACAGCACCTGCTGCCCTGACGCGGCAACCTAGAAGCAGGAGAACGGGGCCGGGTCACCGGCCCGCCTCCCGCCGTTGTGCCGCACCACGCCGATACTCGAGCGCATGAACGATACCGTCAACCAGAAGAACTACCACCACGGCAATCTGCGCGCCGAGCTGCTGGAGACCGCGATCGAGCAGCTGCGTGAACACAGCGTGGAGGCCCTGAGCCTGCGCGCGCTGGCGCGCGCGGTGGGTGTCTCGCAAACCGCGCCCGATCGCCATTTCGCCGACAAGAACGACCTGCTCGCCGCGAGGGCGACGCGCGGCTACCGCGAGTTGCTGGGGCGCCTGCGCGCGGCCGGCCAAAGCGCCGACGATTGCCCGCGCGCGCAACTGCTCGCCTTCGCCCACGCCTACGTGGAGTACGCCGCCACGCACCCACAGCTGTTCAAGTTGATGTTCGGACCCGCCGTGCAGCCGAGCAGCCGCTTCCCGGAGCTGCGCGAGGCCAGCCGCGATACCTTCCAGCTGGTGCAGGACATCATCCAGGATGGTGTGCAGCGCGGTATTTTTCGCCAGGCCGATGACATCCCGTACCTGACCAACGTGGCGTGGGCGAGTATCTACGGTCTCGCCATCGTGCGGATCGACGCACCGGACCTGTTTGAGCGCTACATCGACCTGCAGCGCCAGGTGAACCTTGGCGTACAGCTGTTTCTCGACGGCCTGTGCGTCACGGAGCAGCAGGGAGCGGGCTAGCCAGCCTGTTGGAACAGTCTCAGGCGAGTTCCCGCAGCACCGCCACCGGCGGCGTGGACACCACGGAGCGGCACGCGTACACACCCAGCAGGGCGATGATGACCATGCCCGCGGTAATGCCCAGCGGCCAGATCCACGGCGAGGGCACGTAGCTCATATCCATCGCCTGCGTCTGCAGCATGTACACGGACAGCTCCGCCGCCAGGGTCGCCAGCAACCCCGCGAACAAACCCAGCGCCGCGAACTCGATGACCAGCCCGCCTAGAATAAGGCCCCGCCTCGCCCCCAGCGCCCTGAGAATGGCGCTCTCCTGCATGCGCGTATCGACGCTGGCGCGCACACCGGCGACGAGTACCAGTGCACCGGCGACCAGGATCAGCATGAGGACGAGCTCGATAGCGCCGGACACCTGGTCGATGATGGTCCGTATCTGCTCGATCACGATGTCCATTTCGATGACCGTCACCGTAGGGAAGTCGCGGATAAACCGGTTGAGGAACAACTTGTCCGCGACGTCCAGGTGAAAACTGGTCATGTAGGTCGCGGGGAACGCGTCGAGCACCCCGGGCGGGAATACCAGGAAGAAGTTCGGTCGCAGGGACTGCCAGTCGAGGCGGCGAATGCTGCTGACGCGGGCCTGCAGCGGCATGTCGCCGATCAGGAAGCCGAGACTGTCCCCGACCTGCACGCCCAGCCGCTGCGCGTATTCCTCTTCCAGTGAGACGAGCGCCTCACCTGCCGCGCCGCCGTCGTCCCACCAGCTGCCCGCGACGATGCGGTTGTCGGCGGGCAATTGCGCCGACCAGGTGAGGTTGGATTCACGCTGGCGCCGCTCCTCGCCGGGGTCGTCCGTGGCGGGTAGATCGCTACCGTTGACCGACATGATGCGCCCCCTGACCATGGGAAACAGCGGCTCACTGGGTATGTCGCGCCCCGCCAGGGTTGCCCGGATACCCGCGACATCTTCCGGGGCGACGTTGATCATGAAGTGGTTGGGCGCGTCCTCCGGCAGCTGCATCTGCCACTCGCTGATCAGCGACGTGCGCACCAGGATCAGCATCAGCAAGAGCATGATGGCCATCGCGAAAATGACCACCTGCAGCGAATTTGCCGTGCCGCGGCGCTGTAGTCCCGCGAGCGCCAGCCGCCAGATGCTGCCCGCGCTCATGCCGACGAGCCGGCCAGTGCGCAGCAGGCTCAGGGCCAGCACCAAGCCGAGGGCGCCTGTGAGCAGCAGGCCGGACAGGACGGCCAGCGTGAGTCGCCAGTCCTGGCTGTACCAGAGCATGAGCAGCGACACGGCGGAGAAGCCGATGACGTAGTCCACCGAGGTGCGCACGTTCTGGTGCGGCACGTCCCTGCGCAGCACGCGCAGTGGGCTGGCGAGACTCAGTCGCCGCAACGGCGGCCAGGCAAAGCTGAGCAGGCATACCAGCGACGTCGCCGCGCCGATGGCGTAGGGACGGACCCCTGCGGGACCCGGCTGGACCGGCAACTGGTCGGCGAACAGCGTGAAGAAAAACGCCTGGATCGACCAGCCCACCAGGCAGCCCGCGAGGGTCGCGAGCACGCCCAGCAGCAGCAGGCTGCCGCCGTACAGGATACTGACCCGGCCCGCGGTCGCGCCAAGGCTCTTCATGATGGCGACGTAATCGGTGTGCCGTTCGCTGAAGTGCCGGGCCGCCAGGGCCACCGCCACGCCGGCCAGCACGACCGCCAGGCTCCCGGCGAGCAGCAGGAAGCTCTCGGCGCGGGACAGCGCCGCCGAGATGCCCGGCTGGCCATCCTCGACCCGCATCAGGCGCTGCCCGTATTCCAGCTGCGTATCCAGCCACTGCGTGAACCCGGCCACCGCCTCCTCGCCGCCGGCATAGAGCTGGCGGTACTCCACGCGGCTCCCCGGCTGTACGACTGCGGTTGCCGCGATGTCGTCGTAGTGCATCAACAGGCGCGGGCCGTAGCCGGCGAAGGATGACACCTGGTCGGGCTCCGTACGCGCCGCCGCAGCCACGGTAAACGAAGCGTCGCCGATACTCACCGAGTCGCCCACCGCCACGTCCAGCAGGGGAAACAGCCGGGAATCCAGCCATACCTCGCCGCGCTGCGGCCCCTGCCCTACGACCCCGGCGGCGGCGAAGGGGCCACTGCTGTACTGCAGCTCCCCGCGCAGCGGGTAGTCGTCGGAGACCGCCTTGACCGACGCGAGGTACATGTTGTCCTCGCCGGCGAACACCATGGTCGGGAAAGACAGGACCAGGGCGGTCGCGAGGCCCCGGCTTTCGCCCTCGGCCAGCCAGCCGCCCGGCAGCTCCCGGCCGGAGCGCACCACCGTGTCAGCGGCAAGGAAGCGATGGCTCTCCAGCTCCAGCGCGTTCTGCAGGCGCGTGGTGAAGGCACTGATGCCCGACACCACGCCGACGGCGAGCACAAGGGCAGCGACCAGCACGCCCAGTTCGCCGCCGCGCCAGTCCCGCGCGAGCATACGCAACGCGGTTCTCACGCGGCGTCCTCGCTGCTGACCAGCTGCCCCGCATCCAGTCGCAGGATACGCTGGCAGCGCTGCGCGAGATCCAGGTCATGGGTGACCAGGATCAGTGTGGTATTTTCCTGTCGATTCAGCTCGAACAGGAGTTGCGCGATATGCTCGCCGGTACGCGTGTCCAGGTTGCCGGTGGGCTCGTCCGCAAAGAGGATATCCGGCCTGGCCGCGAAGGCCCGCGCTATGGCCACGCGCTGTTGCTCGCCGCCGGACAACTGCCGCGGGTAATGGCCCGTGCGCGACGCCAGCCCGACTCGCTGCAGATAGTCGCTGGCGGCCTCCAGGCAGTCCCTCCTGCCGCTGAGCTCCAGCGGGAGCATGACGTTTTCCAGCGCGGTCAGCGCGGGCAGCAGCTGGAACGACTGAAATACGAATCCCACCCGCCGGGCGCGGAACTCGGCGCGACCATCCTCATCCAGGGCGGTGATGTCCGTACCGTCGATGACAACGCGCCCACTGCTCGCCTCATCGAGGCCCTCGAGCAGGCCCAGCAGCGTCGATTTACCGGACCCGGAGGCGCCGACGACAGCGGCCGTCTCGCCCGACTTGATTTCCAGCGTGATCCCTTTCAGTATCTCCAGC
>JAWVYG010000383.1:0-4030 GCA_033722815.1 Halioglobus sp. | reverse complement strand
GGTCGCTTGATGGTACGGAACTCTTCAGCTATCGCGCTGCGCGGTACGTTGGGCGTCAGCATGCCCGCCTGCCGCAACTCCTCGAAATTCAGCTTGATGTACTTGTCGCGCACGATGGACTCTGCATCGTGGATAATGCTGGTGGTATGGGATGGCCGCGCAACGGACTTCGGCTTCTGCTGGATCTGCGCCTTCGCCTCCTTTTGAGCCTCGGCCTCCACGTCTTGCCGGGCGTCGGCCCCCGCCGCGCCGCCAGCGCGCTCTACGGCGCTGGCAGATTCCGGAGCGGCATCCTGGCGGGAAACTTCCTGTTTCTTGGTTTCCTGCGCCTCCTCACCCTTCCCGAGCGCATTCACCGCCTTTTCTATGATACTCATCAGATTTCCCGCTCTTCACACCGTCCCGTGCTTGTTGTGGATGTTAAATCGCCTGTCTATGACAACAGCGCGCCGCTTGAGGTCAAGGTCATGCCCGCATAGGCGATCAACAGGCAGACCGTCAGCGAGGCGAAAACTGCCAGGCCTATGCGCTCCTGTCGTTTCTCATGCGGACCCAGATTTATCGTCACGGAACCCAGCACCGGCAAACCGGTCGAGGCGGACAACGCCCGTGAATCGAAGAACACGGGATTGATCAGCGACACCAGGAAGCTGACGGCGATACCGGCGACCAGCGCCCCAATGAGCACCATACCGTTCAACATCACCTTGTTCGGTTCACTGGGCTTGAGCGGCACATAGGGCGGGTCGATGACGCGGAATGTCACGTCACTCGCCTTCTGTTCGACATCCTGCCCCATTCGGGCCGTCTCGCGCCGCTTGAGCAGCGCGCTGTGCTGTGTCCTGAGTACGCCGTAATCGCGTTCGAGCTGCTTGAGCTGCCCCTCGACCTGCGGAATGGTACTGACCTTCTCCTCCAGGTCGGTCACCCGCGCCTCGTATTCGTTGACGCGAACCTTGAGCGCCGCCACCCGCGATTTGGACTCGGCGAGCAGCTTCTTCATGTTCAGGTAAACGGGGCTGTTCGCCAGTCCCGAGAGGTCGCCGAGTTCCTCCACCGGCGCACCCGCTTTTCTCTTGGCGTTGATAGCCTTCAACTGCTGCTGCCTGCGGTACTCCTCCTCGGCCTTGCGCTGCTTGAGGTCGTCCACCAGTGACATGATACGGCGCACCTCCGGATGCCGGCTGGTGTACTTGAGTAACATGTCGCTGAGGGTCTGCTCGGCCTTCCTGATCTTTTCATCGGTGGCCGTCGATGCCGGCGGCAGCATCGGCTGCTGCGGCAGCAGCGGCTGTAACGTGGTCTGCCTGCTGGGTATGTACAGCGGATCCTCGCCATCGATCTGCCGCTGCAGGTCCACCACCCGGTTCTGCTCCTCGCGCAGGTTGAGCCGTGCCTGCCGCAACCGCGCCTGGGCGCTGTTCAGGTTGCGGTAATAGCCGCCCTTCCCGCCCAGGATGTTCATGTGCTTCTGGCGGAAGTTCGCGGAGCGGGTCTCGGCGGCGATCAGGCGCGCTTCGTAATCCTTGATCTGCTGGTCGAGGAAATCCTGTGCGCCCGTGCTGTCCTCACGCTTGCCACTGAGCGAACTCTCGATGAAGACAGTGATAAGGGCCTGGGCGATTCGCTTCGCGGTATCGCGGTCTGGATCCCTCACGGTGATCGAATACAGTGACTTGTCGCGCCGCCCGGCCCCCAGGTTGATGGACTTGGCGAGATCCGAAAGCAGTTCGTCCTTTTCCCTGGCCGTCGTCACCTGCAGGTCCAGGTCCGTCATGCGCATCAGTTTCTCAAGGTTCGGACGACTCAGCAGTGTCCGGCTGAGCAGGCCGATCCTGTCCTGCACATCGGGCTGGACAGCCAGTCCGCGCAGCAGCGGCCGCAGCACGGTGTTGGTGTCCACGTAAACGCGGGCGCGTGCGACATAGGATTCAGGCAGTTGCCAGACCCAGATCCAGCCGCCGATGGCGACTACCCAGGCAACGATGAGCGCCAGCCAGCGGTGGCGCCACACGCCCCACATGTAGGAAAACGCTTGGGCTAGAATTTCTTGCATGTTTGCTTACCGGGTATCGCCGTCTATACCGCCATCAGAACCAGGATTCGGCAATGATGATGATGTCGCCGGGCATGAGGTTCAGGTCGGCGGTAATGTCACCTTCGCGCACGAGGTCGTCGAGGCGCAGGCTGTAAGTGGTCTGCTTGCCGTCTACCATGCGCACCAGCACCGAGTTGTTGCCGTCCGCGAAGGCTGTCAGGCCGCCCACGTTAATCATCAGGTCCAGCAGCGTCATATGCTTCTTGAACGGCACGCGCTTGGGGTTGGTGGCCTCGCCCATTACGCGGATCATCTGCTCGGGCACGCCGGCAAAGCCTCCCACCATGACGCTGACAACCGGCTCGCGCACGTACTCTGAATAGGCCCGCTCGATATCCCGCGCCAACTGCGTGGAGGTCTTGCCACTGGCCTGCAGGTCTTCCACGAGGTGGGTGGTCAGTTTGCCATCCGGGCGCACGACGCCACCGGTGCTCAATTCCTCATTACCCCACACGTAGATGGACACCTGGTCGCCGGGACCCAAAACATAGTCATAATCAACTTCCACGTTGCGCTGCGACTCCGGCACCGGAGGATGGGAGGAGAAACTGCACCCCGCAACGAGCGACAACAGCAGGGCAGCGCTGATTGCGACAAGCTTACCGGAACGTGGGAATCTGCCCGACCGGGCGGTGTGAGGTCTCATATCCATCTCCTGTTGGGCCTAGCCTAGCCCCCTGTTATGAACGGAAGTCTATCACGCCGTTCGCCGCGGGAATCCCTGCCCGGGCGCACACTGTGAACAACGTCACAGAGATATGCGGCGCTCGTAACTCGCTGATTGTTTCCTGAAAAACAGGCACCTGGTTCAGCGTCTCAAAGCCTTTTTCCAGCGCATCCCGCGCAATCCGAAGCAGTGGCCTGCTACTGCGCCCGGGGACCAATCTGAATCTGAACAAAATGTGCTCGCGCGGGGTCGGCATCGCCCCCCTCCGCGGGCCCCGGTCGCCCGCTTACCAGCACCGACAGGCGCGCCTGTTCCAGGCCCTGCGCGAGCAGATACCGCTCAACCGCGCTTACCCGGTCCCGGGCCGGACCTGAAGTATAGTCATCATCTGATGGCTGATCAGCCAGCGTCGAAATTCTTGCCGCGCTTGACGGCCAGCCGTCCATGGTCCGCACAACTTCTGCCAGGACCTCCCGCGCCTGCGCGCTCAGCTCAGACTGCTCACCGCTGAAGCTTACCAACAGCATGCGCTGACCGCCCCTCGCCCGGGGAGCGCCCGGCCGGGGTCGCCGCGCCGTCTGCTCCGCAGCCAGAACCACCTCCTTCACCGCGGCTTTGTCGGGGGATGCCTGCTCAAGCGCCGGCAGCGGTTTGGGGCCCCGCGCCGCGGGCGGTGCGTCCTGGCGCGCCTTTTCCACCTCGTCCAGCAGGTCCGCCACGTCCTCGCTGGCGAAACCTCCCGTATTACCGTCGTCTTCCGGCGTTACCGCCACGGGGTCGGTAATGGGCTCGCCACCCGATTCACCGTAGAGATCCAGCACAGGGTCCTTATCGTCCACGGGTGCCTCGTCAGGAAGTTCATCCGGCAGGCCTGCGGAGCCAACCGATTCAGCGGGCTCGACCAGCGGCGCTGCGACAGGCGCAGCCTCGACGGCGTCAGCCTCCGCGGGCACGTCACCGGGGTCGGCGCTGAAGGTATATTCGACGGGACCGCCGGGGCCGATCTCAGCGGGCTCTCGCTCCGGATCAGGTTCCGCCCGCGCAGGCGGCGGCTCGGCCACGACAGGCGCATCCTGCACGCCATCCCAGCCGAGGGGCAAGCGGTCTTGCAGCAGCGGCAGCATGAACACTCCGGCCACCACGAAGGCCACCAGTGCAAGGATGCTGACACCCCACAGCCACACATGCCTGCGCCGCCTGCGCGGAACCGCGGTTACAGGCGGCTCCGACAGCGGGCGCGCCGCGGCCTGCGGCTGTACCGGCGC
>JAWVYG010000382.1:0-4032 GCA_033722815.1 Halioglobus sp. | reverse complement strand
TGTGCGCGCCGCCCTCAGTGGGCCGCGCCGCGGCGATGGTACACGGGAATGTCCGTCGCCATGTCGACAACCGGCCTGCATTCCTCGGAGATTGTGCCCAGCAGCGCGGGAAGGGATCTCAGGTGGGGGCCCAGCGTCACCTTGCCCGTGTTCATCAGGCTGACTGCGATGTCGCGCTCGGGGTCCGCCCAGCAGAAGATGTTGGCGAAACCCAGGTGGCCGTAGGCGTACTCGGTGTCCTTGCCGTAGATGCCGATGGGCGAGCCGCCAAGCATGAAACCGGCGCTGTAGCGCATGGGCAGCATGAGGGTCTTGTCGAGTGCGTAACTGCCGAGGGAACGGGTGGCGCGATGTACCGTCAGGGGGTCCAGAATCTGCCTGCGGCCCCAGCGCCCGTGGTTGAGCAGCATCTGGTAGAAGCGCGTGACCTCCTCGGACGTGGCGAACAGGTTCGCGGAGGGAATCACTGCCCTGAAGAACCGTGAATCGTTGGTCATATCCACCACGGTATCCGGGTGCGCGCCGAGCACATTGGTCAATGCGTTGTCGACGAGATTGCTCTGCAGCCCGGTAACAACGTTCTGCGCGGCCCGGGCCTCGTCGCGCCTGGTCAGGCCGAAGCGGAAGTAGCGCATGCCCATCGGCTCGCTGATGTACTTTTCCATGTACTGGCGCGCGTTCATGCCGGTGGTGACCCGTATCAGTTCGTCGAAAATAAAGCCGCTGGTGATGGCGTGGTAAGCCTGTATGCGGCCCTGGTGGTCGGTGGGCTCGGCCTCGCAGATCATCTTCAGCGCGGCCTTGTGGTCGTACAGCACGTCCAGCTCGGTGTCTTCAGGTACGGCGGCGATACCGCCGCGGTGGGTGAGCATCTGGTGGATGGTTATCGAGCCCTTGCCCTTCGCCGCGAACTCCGGAATGTAGTAACTCACCGGGTTGAGCAGGTTGACCTTGCCCTGCTGTGCCAGCAGGTGAATGAGCACCGCGCTCATGGCTTTGGACGCCGAGAAGAGGCAGATCGGCGTATTGACGCTGGCGACCTCGCCCTCCCTGGCGTAACCGATAGTGCGGTTGAGCACGATGTGGCCGTGGCGACGCAGGCAGATCGACAGCAGTGGGTAGACGCCGGTACGGTACAGCTCACGGGTGCCCTGCCAGATAGCGTCGACCGATTCCCGCGTCAGGCCGGCCTGCGCCGGCGGCACCTCGGATTCATGGTCGATGTCGGTAATTTCCGCCAGGTCGCGCGGCACCTCCACGGTGCGAAATACCTGCCGGTACATTTTGTTGCCGTAGTCACTGAGCGCTTTCATCGCATTCCTCTGCAGATACTACTTCCCATTAGTATTTTAATCCGGGTGGTTGACCGCCCCTTGATCTGCCGCAAGAAGCGCGCAGGTAGCCGGGCGGGGCGGTGCGGGCGAATCGGGGGTGGCGTCGGCTCAGGCGCCGAGCCGGTAGAGCCGTGTGGCGTTGTCGTGCAGCATCGCGTCCTGCTGCGCCTGGCTGTAACGCGCGGCGATTGTCTTGAACGCGTTCCACATAACGGTGTAGGAGCAGGACACCTTGTCCACGGGGAAGTTGCTCTCGAACACGCAGCGCTCCGTACCGAAACGCTCGATGCAATGGTGGAACCACGGCGACCACGCGGCCGCCAGCTCCTGTGAGCCGGGCGGCCGTTCGGCCCTGTGCCAGCCAAACCCGCTGATGGCCATGCCCAGCCCGCCCAGTTTGACGTGTACATTGGCGCACGCGGCCAGCGCAGTTATGCCCGCCTGCCAGTCCTCGTATACCTCATCGCGCCTGCCGCGGTAGGGGCCGATGCCGAGGGGGCCGCCGACGTGGTCGAGCACGATGGTGGTGTCGGGAAAGGCCCGCGCCAGGTCGGCGAGCTCCGGCAGCTGGGTGTGGAAGCACCAGGCATCGAAAGACAGGCCGCGCGGCGCGAGCAGGGCGAAGCCCGCGCGAAAATCATCGCGCAGGTACATCTGCGGCGGCGGGTCACTGTGGGACTTGCGGATCGACTCGTGCGGGTGCCAGGCGCCGGAGTGGCGAATGCCGCGGAACCTGTCCGGGCTGGCCTGTACGTGGGCGTCCAGCACCTCGCTCGCGGCGTCGCCGCGCAGCAGGTCGGCGAAGCCGACGATGCCCGCGGCGATGCCGGTGGCGCCCGTCGACGCGCCGGCGATGTTCGCCACGAACAGGGTCTCCCCGACCGGTTGCAGGTGTTTGTCCCCGCCGGAGTGATAGCCGGCGCCGCACTCGACGAACACCGTCTGCTCGACGCGGTGGTCGGACAGGTCGTCCAGCAGATCCGCGGCGAGATAGGTGGACCCGGGAAACTCCCACAGGTGGTGGTGAGCGTCCACCAGCGGGCGTTCGGGATCGATCGCGTCCTCGCGGACCTGGCCGAGCCACTGGGCATCGATCGGCGGCAATGCAGTGCGCCTCCTGTAGTTGTGATCAGCTGTGATCAGTTGTGATGAGTTGCGCTGAGCGGCTATTAGTCGGGATGACCCGATATTTGTGCCTGGGTGTCGGCAAGTCAATCCTCGACTGGCTGCGCGCGCTGCTTTTCGTGCTGACGGGTCTCGACCCGCGGCCGAACCCGGGTGTATAACTGGCTGCAGCAGGGGGCTGTACCTCCGCAGGAGAAGGTCAGATGGCAGAACAGGCGACGCAGGCGAAACCGCTGCAGGGTGTGAAGATTGTCGAATTGTCTTCGGTGGTCACCGCGGCGCTGGCGGCAACCATCATGTCGGAACAGGGCGCCACCACGGTCAAGGTCGAGCCGCCGGGCATCGGCGACCTGCTGCGTCACCTGGGTTGCGGTCGCGAGGGCGTGGGTGCGATCTTCGCCAACTGCAACCGCGGCAAGCGTTCCATCGCCGTGGACCTGAAGACACCCGAGGGCGTGGAGATCGTGCGCAAGCTCGCGGCCGAGGCCGACGTGCTGATCAGCAACTACCGCCCGGGCGTGCTGGAGCGGCTGGGGCTGGGCAGCGAGACGCTGCGCGCGGCCAACCCCCGGCTAATCTACGTGGCGATTTCCGGCTTCGGCACCGAGGGGCCCCTGTCGTCCGCCCCGGCGTACGATCACGTCATCCAGGCGCTGTGCGGGTTCACCGACGTGCAGGGCCCGGGCGAGCAGATGGAGGCCGTAAAGACGTTCGTGTGCGACGAGGTCACCGCCTATACCGCCTGCCAGGCCACGACCGCTGCGCTGTACCAGCGCAGTGCGACGGGCCAGGGGCAGCACATCGACGTCTCGATGCTCGATGCGGCCATCTACTTCCTGTGGCCCGGTGCGATGGCCGAGCAGACCTTCCGCGGCGAGGGCGTGTACTGGCGTCCCAGCCTGAAAATGAGCTACCGCACCTACCCGACCCGCGATGGCTACGTCACCATCGCGCCGATGACCGAGGCGCACTGGCAGGGCCTGTTCGCCGGCAGCGGCAGGCAGGACCTCGCCGAGGACCCGAGGTTCGCCACCATGGAGGCCCGGCTGGGCAACTTCGAGATCTTCATCGAGGAATTCCAGCTCGCCTTCGCAGAGCTCACCACGGCCCAGGTCGAGGCCATGCTGCTGCAATACGACGTGCCCGGCGGCAGGTGCCTGGAGGTGGGCGAGGTCGCCGATCACCCGCAGGTGCAGGCGACGGGCGCGGTCGGCGAGCGTTCGCATCCGCTGCTGGGCGACATGCGGGTGCCCGCCCACCCCGCGAAGTTCGGCGGCGCCAGGGTGTCCACGCCGGACTGCCTCGGCGCGCTGGGGGAGCACGGTGCCGAAGTTCTGCAGGACCTGGGCTACAGCGCCGATGAGGTCGACGACCTGCGAGACAGGGGAATCCTGGGTACCTGACCAGCTCGCGCAGGTTGTCCTGTCGCGGTTTGCGCCGGGCCGTCCCGTGCCACGCCCTGTGAAAGTGTGTATGCTCGGCAGCTCGACATGGCGACCACCGGCGGAGCCCAGCATGAGCAGCAATCCCTACCTGGAGGGCAACTTCGCCCCCGTTGATTCCGAGCTGGACA
>JAWVYG010000381.1:0-4046 GCA_033722815.1 Halioglobus sp. | reverse complement strand
ATATGCGGGAAAAAGCCGGGGATTCGCGGTGGGCGCCCATGTTACTACCCGCCCTGCGGCGGCGCCACCCCCGCGAGGGGGCGCCGGCGGACCTCAGGACAGCAGCGCCAGCAGGCGTCGCAGCGCCTCCTCAGGGCGGCTGCCACCACCGGCCCGGCACTGCAACACCAGCGCCAGGTTGTGCTGTAGCGCGTCGGGCCTGGTGCCGGGGTCGTACGCGGTATACAGGGCATACATCAGGTCCTGCTGGCCGCGTTCGGCCTGCAGCTCCAGCGCTGTCAGCTCCTCGCGCAGCGCCACGGCGGGCTCGAAGTCGCGCAGCGAGACTCGCAGCTCGCGCAGCGGACGCACGACGCGGGCGCGCCAGTCATCCACCGCCGCCTCGACCTGCTGCAGGTGTTCCCGTGACAGGTCCAGCCCCATACTGGCCAGCCACGCGGCGTAGAGCAGCGTGTTGACGTCGAGCCCGCAGTCGTCCTGCAACGCCAGGCAGGCCGCTGCCACCCCGGGACGTGCATACACGGACAGCGAATAGTCCCAGAAGGGGTTGGACGCTTCATCGTTCCTGGCAGCGCTAACCATACACCGGGGCCGGAACAGGCACTAGCGGGTCCGGCGGCGCGCACTGGTGCCGGCCCTGTCGCGGGGTTAGAATTCGCCGCCCCATGATCATTCTGCGCGACATCAGCCTGCGCCGTGGCGGCAAGCTATTGCTCTCACGGGCCAACATCACCGTACAGCCCGGCCAGCGGCTTGCCCTGATCGGCGCCAACGGCTGCGGCAAGAGCAGCCTGTTCGCGCTCATGCTGGGCGAGTTGCAGATGGACGGCGGCGAGATCGAGGGACTGGCGCAGCTGCGCCTGGCGCACATGGCGCAGGAGGTGGCCGCATCCGAGGTGCCAGCCTGCGAGTTCGTGTGGCGCGGCGACCGGCTGCTGGCACAGTTGCGCGACGAACTGGCCGGGTATGAAAGCCGCGGGGAATTCGAACGGGCCGCCGCAGTGCACAGCCGCCTGGACGAGATAGACGGCTATGCCGCAGAGCGACGCGCCGGCCTGTTGCTGCAGGGCCTGGGCTTCTCCCAGGCCGACCAGCAGCGCCCCGTGCGGGAATTTTCCGGCGGCTGGCGCATCCGGCTGAGCCTCGCCCGCGCATTGATGACACCCTCCGACGTGCTGCTGCTGGACGAACCGACCAATCACCTCGACCTGGACGCGACGCTGTGGCTGCAGCAGTGGCTGCAGTCCTACCGCGGCACGCTGCTGCTGATTTCCCACGACAGAGACTTCATCGACGCCTGCTGCAACCGCATCCTGCATATCGCCGCGGGGCAGATCGACGCCTACGGCGGCAACTACTCCCTGTTCGAGAAACAGCGCGCGCTGCAGCTGGAGGCGCAGCAGGCGGGCTACGAAAAACAGCAGCGCCGCATCGCGCAGATCGACGCGTTCGTGCGCCGCTTTCGCTACAAGGCGACCAAGGCGAAACAGGCCCAGAGCCGCCTGAAGGAACTGGAGCGCATGCAGGACCTGGCGCCGGCGCATTTCGACTCGCCCTTCGACTTCAGTTTCCCTGCGCCAGAAAAATCCAGCGACCCGCTGCTGACGCTGCGCGACGCGACACTGGGCTACGGCGATGCAGCCGTGCTGCGGGGCGTGGAGCTGACCCTGCGCCCGGGATCACGCCTGGGCCTTATTGGGCGCAACGGCGCCGGCAAGTCCACCCTGCTGAAAAGCCTGACCGGCGACCTGGGCCTGCTCGCGGGCGAGCGCGTCGGCGGCGAGCACCTGCAGCTGGGCTATTTCGACCAGCAGCAACTGGAGGCGCTGGATCTCGAGGCCAGCCCGGCCCTGCACCTGCAGCGCCTGGACCCGCGGGCGCGCGAACAACAGATCCTCGATTTTCTCGGCGGTTTCAATTTCCGCGGTGAGGTGGCGACCAGCCCGGTGGCCCCATTATCAGGCGGCGAGAAGGCGCGCCTGGCACTCGCCATGATCGTGTGGCAGCGGCCCAACCTGCTGGTGCTCGATGAACCGACCAACCACCTCGACCTGGAAATGCGCCACGCCATGGAGGTGGCGCTGCAGGACTACGAGGGCGCACTGGTACTGGTCAGCCACGATCGCCACCTGCTGCGCAACTCGGTGGAGGAACTGCTGCTGGTCGACGCCGGCCGCGTCGCCGCGTACGACGGGGACCTGGGCAGCTACGAGCAGTGGCTGCTGTCCCGGCTGCGCGAAGACGCTGCGCCGCAGGACGCCGCGACTGCCGAGGGCGCTGCCGGCACGTCGCGCAGGGAGCAGCGCCAGAAGTCCGCCGCCAACCGCCAGAAGCTGCGTCCGCTGAAACTGCAGCTGGAGCGCAACGAGAGCGAGATGGTTGACGTTGAAGACGCCATACAGGAGGTGCGGCGAGACCTGTCCGGGGCGGACATCTACAGCGCTGCGCGCAAGGACGAGCTGGCGCAGCTGCTGCAGCGGGAGGGACAGCTGCAGGCCAGGGCCCAGACGCTGGAAGACGAGTGGCTCGACCTGCAGCAGCAGCTGGAAAACCTGCAATGACCCGCGCCCGGCGCGAAGGACAAAAGCCCGATGAATAACCAGGCGCAGTACGTACTGGCCCACGAGACGCCGGGCATCGAGGAATACCGGCAACTGCGCGTCGACGCCGGCCTGTCACCAAGGAGCGCGGCGGCCGCAAGCCGCGGACTGCCCAACACCCTGTTCGCCGCCACGCTGCGCTACCGGGGCGAACTGGTTGCCATGGCGCGGGTGGTAGGCGACGGCGGCTGCAACTTCGAGATCGTCGATATGGCGGTGCACCCGGATCACCAGCGTCGCGGGCACGGCACCCGCATCATGGCGGCTGTCATGCAGTTCATCACTGCAAACGCGGAGCCCTCGGCCTACGTGTCACTGATTGCCGACGACCACTCGCCGAAGCTGTACCGCAAGTTCGGCTTCGAGCCCGTGGCGCCGCGCTCGATCGGCATGGCCCGGCGCATCTGAACCGGGGCTGCCGCGGCCGCACTCAGCCCCTGGCCAGCGCCAGCTTCTGCCGCCGGCTGAGGTTCTTGATACCGGCCTCGCGCTGCTGCGCCGCGCTGCGGTCCGCGGCGCTTTCACTCCACAACAGTTCCACCGGGCGACGCCCGCGCGTATAACGCGGCCCGCCGGCGAGTTCGCCGTTGTGCTGGCGCAGGCGCCGTGTAACGTCGGTGGCGACGCCGGTGTAAAGCGTGCCGTCGGCACAGCGCAACAGGTAGACGTGCCAGGCCGTGCTCACCATGTCACGCCAGCGCGAGCACTTCCTTGACGCAGTCGCTGATACCGCCGTAGGCCTCGCTCACGCTGCCGGCGAGCATGTAGGCGGGCGTGGTGACCATCTTGCGCTCGCGATCCACGCGCGCCTCCGATACCGGGCACTCCAGGTGGGTGCCCCCCATGGCCTCGATCGCGCTGGCGGTGTCGGCGTCGTTGCCGATCGTACACTGCGTGCCCTCGCCGCAGATGGCCGCGGCCATCACCGGGGCGATACAGATCAGCCCGATGGGCTTGCCCGCTTCGTGGAACGCCTGTGCCAGTGAGAGAAAGTCGGGGTGTATCGCCATGTCGGCGCCGGCGACGGCGAAGTTGCACAGGTTCTTCGCCGCGCCGAACCCGCCCGGCACCAGCAGCGCATCGTAGTCGGCCGCGCTCGCATCAAGGAGCGGTTTCACGTTGCCCCGGGCAATGCGCGCGGCTTCCACCAGCACGTTGCGCGTCTCGCCCTCGGCCGGCTCGCCGGTCAGGTGATTGATCACGTGCATCTGCTCGATGTCCGGCGCAAAGCACTGGTAGCTCGCACCCTGCTGTTCCAGTGACAGCAGCGTCAGTACGGCTTCGTTGATCTCCGCGCCGTCGTAGACGCCGCACCCGGAAAGAATAACGGCAACATTGGCCATGTCTGTCTATCTCCTTGCTTCAGCTTCTCATGCGGCAGCGACCGGTGTCAGGTCCCGCCGCGCTGCCAGCGATGGTAACGCTCCACCAGGGCCAGCAGACCCT
>JAWVYG010000380.1:0-4046 GCA_033722815.1 Halioglobus sp. | reverse complement strand
GATGCTGCCGCGGTGTTCGTACCACGTCTGCATGTCGGCCAACAGCTGGCAGGGATGGAAGTCGTCGGTCAGCGCGTTGATGACCGGCACCGACGAGTGGGCGGCGAAGCGTTCCACGATGTCGTGGCCGAAGGTGCGGATCATGATGATATCCACCATGGAGGAGATGACCCTGGCGCTGTCCTCCACGGGTTCACCCCGGCCCAGCTGCGAATCCTGGGGCGACAGGAACAGCGCGTGGCCGCCCAGCTGCGCCATGCCCGCTTCGAAGGAGACCCGCGTACGGGTGGACGACTTCTCGAAGATCATGCCCAGCACCTTGTCGGGGTAGGCGGCCTGGTTGGCGCCGGTGCGGTGGGCCTCCTTCATCGCGATCGCGCGCTGGATCAGGCTGTCCAGCTCGGCGGGGCTGAAATCCATCAGGGTAAGAAAGTGTCGAGTCTGCGACATCGTCCCGTCCTCTGCTCAGTGGCTGGGCTCAGCCGGCGTCCCGGATCAGTGCGGCAACGCCGCCGGCAAGCTCCTTTGCCTGCGCCGCGTCGATGATCAGCGGGGGCAGCAGCCGTACCGTGTTGCCTGCGGCGACATTGATCAACAGGCCTGCGTCGAGACCGCGCATGGCCAGTTCCGGGCAATCCTGTTCCAGCTCGTAACCGAGCATCAGCCCGCGGCCCTTGCACAGCGTAATCTTGCTCGCGGCGCCCGCGTCGGCGAGGATGGTCTGCGTAATCAGCTCGCCCATGGCGCGCGCGTTGGCGCACAGGTCCTGTTCCAGGATGGTTTCGATGACCGCCAGGCCGACGGCGCAGACCAGTGGGTTGCCGCCGTAGGTCGAGCCGTGCTGTCCCGCGCCCAGCACGTCGGCCGCTGCGCCGCGCGCGAGGCAGGCGCCGATGGGCACGCCGTTACCCAGCCCCTTTGCGGTGGTCACCACATCCGGCGTGATGCCCATGCCCTGGTAGGCGAAATAGCTCCCGGTGCGGCCGTTGCCGGTCTGCACCTCGTCGAGCATCAGCAGCCAGCCGTGTTCGTCGCACACCTCGCGCGCCGCGCGCAAATAGTCCTCCGACACGGGGTTGACGCCGCCCTCGCCCTGGATCGGTTCGGCCAGCAGGGCCACCACGTCGGGATTGTTGGCCGCGATCTGCTGCAGCGCATCGATGTCATTGCGCGGTGCGCGGATAAAACCGGCGACCAGGGGCTCGAAGCCCGCCTGGATCTTGCGGTTGCCGGTGGCGGACAGGGTCGCCAGGGTGCGGCCGTGAAAGGCGCCCTCGAGCACCACGATCGAGGGCCTGGCGATATCCCGCTGGCTGCCGTACAGGCGCGCCAGCTTGATGGCGGCCTCGTTGGCCTCCGCCCCGGAGTTGCCGAAGAAACAGCTCTCCATACCCGCGACCTCGGCAAGGCGCCCCGCAAGCCGCTCCTGGGTCTCGATGTGGTAGAGGTTGGAGGTGTGCACGAGTTTGTCCGCCTGGTCGCGGATGGCCGCGGTGACCGCCGGGTGCGCGTGCCCCAGGCAGTTCACGCCGAGGCCGCAGATGCCGTCGAGATAGCGCCGGCCCTGGGTGTCGTACAGGTACACGCCTTCGCCGTGACTGAACGTCACGGGCATCCTCGCGTAGGTCTCCATTACTGCCGACATGCCTTCCCCAGAAACGCAAAAAGGCAGCTGCGGCTGCCTTAAAACCCGACAATATAACGATATATGTGGACAAAGGCAATTGACGCGCGCCGCCGCCACCACTTTTTGGCAATAATGGAGTAGAATGCTTGGTTATTGGCAACACCGAACCAAACCAACCGCGGCGCTTGCACGCCGTAACGGCAGGACAGCATGGATATTATCGACACGATCAAAGAGCAGATAGAGAAGAACCCGATCCTTCTTTACATGAAGGGTTCCCCGAACCAGCCCCAGTGCGGCTTCTCCGCGCGCACCGTGCAGGCGCTGATGGCCTGCGGGGAGCGCTTCGCCTATGTCGACATCCTGTCCAACCCTGAAATTCGCGCCAACCTGCCGAAGTACGCCAACTGGCCGACGTTTCCGCAACTTTGGGTCGAGGGCGAGCTCATCGGCGGCTGCGACATCGTGACGGAAATGTACGACAACGGCGAGCTGCAGGACCTGATCAAGGTGGCCGCAGCCAATGCCGCCGGGGCCCAGGCGGCGTCCTGACGGGTCCATTCTCCGGGCCGCAGCCTAATCGCTCAACAGCTGGCGCAACCTGTGTTCCACCAGCGGGATGCGGTCGTTGCCGAAGTACATGTCGTCGCCGTTGACGAACATCGTCGGTGAGCCGAAACCGCCGCGCTCGATCACCTCGTCGGTCGTGGCGCGCAGCTTGTCCTTGTACACCTGCTCCTTGATCGCGGCGAGGAAGGCGTCCGGGTCCAGGCCCACCTGCCTGCAGATTCCGGCGAGAACGTCGTCGCTTGAGATATCCGGTGTCTCGCCGCCCCAGTAGGTCTCGAACACGGCGCGCGAGTAGGGCACCAGCACATCCTGCTCCGCGGCGTAGAAAGCGCCGCGCATCGCCTTTACGCTGCTGATGGGATGGGCCCGCGGCGTGACGATGGTAACGCCGCACAGCCCGGCCCAGTCCTGCAGGTCTTTCAGGTAGTAATTCAGCCGGCGGCTGTTCTGGCTGTTGAACATGGCCTCGCGCTGGGCGTAGACCTCCTTGTTGACGGTGTTGAAGACACCGCCGACCAGGATGGGGCGCCAGTCGATGGTCACCCCCAGTTCCTGCGCCAGCGGAATCACCCGCGTAAAAGCGAAGTAGGTCCAGGGGCTGGAGCAGTCGTAGAAGAATTCGAGCGTGGGCGTGGCGGACATCGGTATCCCCTGGGGTTTGCGCCAGCTTAGCACACGCCACAGTGCGATCAGGTATAATCGCACCCCTGGCAGAGCCGAAGGGCGCAGCGGATACGAACAACGATGGATGTCGATCATTACATGGCGGAAATGGGCCACGCGGCGAGGGCGGCGTCACGTGTGGTGGCGGCGTCGTCGACCGCACAGCGCAACGCTGCACTGCTGGCCGTGCGCGATGCGCTGGACGGCTCGCGCGAGCAGCTGGCCGAAGCCAATGGCAGGGACCTCGAGCAGGGTCGCGTCAACGGCCTCGAGGCGCCCCTGATGGACCGGCTGGAGCTGACGCCTGCGCGCGTGGACGCGATGCTCGAAGGTCTGGCGCAGGTGGCCGCGCTGCCCGACCCGGTCGGCAGCATATCCGACGTCAACAGCATGCCCAGCGGTATCCGCGTGGGACGCATGCGCGTGCCGCTGGGTGTCATCGGCATCATCTACGAGTCGCGTCCCAACGTGACCGTGGAGGCGGCGAGCCTCTGCCTCAAATCCGGCAACGCCACCATCCTGCGCGGCGGCTCCGAGGCCCTGGCCTCCAACTGCGCGATCGCCGAGTGCGTGGCGCAGGGCCTGGCCGCGGCCGGCCTGCCGGAAACCGCCGTACAGGTCGTGGCGATGGCCGACCGCGCGGCGGTGGGCAAGCTGATCACCATGCCCGAGTACGTAGACGTGATCGTGCCGCGCGGCGGCAAGGGCCTGATCGAACGCATTGCCGCCGATGCCAGGGTGCCCGTGATCAAGCACCTCGACGGCGTGTGCCACGTGTACATCGACGACGCCGCGGACGAGGACATGGCGGTGAACATCGCCGTCAACGCCAAGACCCAGCGCTACGGCACCTGCAACACCATGGAGACCCTGCTGGTGGCCCGCTCCCGCGCCGCGGCGGTGCTGCCGCGCCTGGGCCACGCCTACGCCGAGGCCGGCGTCGAGTTGCGAGGCTGTGAGCGCACCCGCGAGATTCTCGCCGATGCCCGCGCGGCGACGGAAGAGGACTGGTACGAGGAGTACCTCGGCCCGGTGCTGGCGGTGCGCGTAGTGGACGGCCTGGCCGAGGCGATCGAACACATCAACACCTACGGCTCGCAGCACACCGACAGCATCGTCACCGGCGACCACGCCCGGGCCATGCGCTTCCTGCGCGAGGTGGATTCCAGCTCCGTCATGGTCAACG
>JAWVYG010000379.1:0-4061 GCA_033722815.1 Halioglobus sp. | reverse complement strand
TATGCCGCGATGCCTTCGGGAAACTGCCGCCGTGTCGCCTTGTCGATCTTCTGCGCCAGCTGCGGCTGCATCATGCCCGCCGTGCGTTTGGCGACCAGGCCCTCCAGGTCGATGCCGTCAATGAGGTCGATGGGATCGAGCACATTGCCCTTGGACTTGGACATCTTCTGTCCCTCGGCGTCGCGCACGAGGCCGTGCACGTACACCTCGCGGAACGGCACCTCGCCGCGAAAGTGCAGCGTCATCATGATCATCCGGGCTACCCAGAAGAAAATGATGTCGAAGCCCGTCACGAGCACGGTGCTGGGGTGGAAGGTTGCCAGCTCCTCGGTTTCCTCGGGCCAGCCGAGGGTGGAGAAGGTCCACAGGGCCGAGGAGAACCAGGTGTCGAGCACGTCCTCGTCCTGGTGCAGCGCCACGTCCTCGTCCAGGTCATGCTCGGCGCGCACCGCGGACGCGTCGGCGCCGACGTAGACATTGCCGGCGTCGTCGTACCAGGCCGGGATGCGGTGACCCCACCAGAGCTGGCGGCTGATGCACCAGTCCTGGATGTCGCGCATCCAGGCGAAGTAGGTATTCTCCCACTGCTTGGGTACGAAGCGGATATCGCCGTTTTCAACCGCCGCTATCGCCGGCTTGGCCATCTCCCGTGCATCCACGTACCACTGGTCGGTGAGGTAGGGCTCGATGACGACACCGGAGCGGTCGCCCCGCGGCACCATCAGCGTATGGTCGTCGACTTTATCCAGCAGGCCCAGTTCATCGAGGTCGGCGACCACGCGTTTGCGCGCTTCGAAGCGGTCGAGGCCGCGGTAGGCCTGCGGCGCCTCGTCCGAGATGGCGGCGTCATCGGTGAAGATGTTGATCATCGGCAGGCCGTGGCGCTTGCCCATGTCGTAATCGTTGAAATCGTGGGCCGGGGTGATCTTGACGCAACCCGTCCCGAACTCGCGGTCGACGTATTCGTCGGCGATCACCGGTATCTCGCGACCGGTAAGGGGCAGCTCGACGCTGCGTCCGATCAGGTGCGCGTAGCGCTCGTCCTCCGGGTGTACCGCCACGGCGGTGTCGCCGAGCATGGTTTCGGGCCGCGTGGTGGCCACGGTCAGGTGGCCCTCGCCGCCGGCCAGCGGGTACCTGAAGTGCCACAGGTGCCCGCGCTCTTCCTCGGAGATGACCTCGAGGTCGGAGATGGCCGTGTGCAGGGCGGGATCCCAGTTCACCAGGCGCTTGCCGCGGTAGATCAGTCCCTCCCTGTACAGGCGGATGAACACTTCCTGCACGGCGGCACTGAGGCCGGGATCCATGGTGAAGCGCTCGCGGGACCAGTCCAGCGACGAGCCCAGCCTGCGTAGCTGGCGCGTGATGGTACCGCCGGATTGCTCCTTCCATTCCCACACTTTCTCGACGAACTTCTCGCGGCCGATGTCGTGGCGGGTGATGCCCTGCGCCTCCAGCTGCCGCTCCACCACCATCTGCGTCGCGATGCCGGCATGGTCCGTGCCCACCTGCCACAACGTGTTGTAGCCCTGCATGCGGTGATAGCGGATGAGGGCGTCCATGATCGCTTCCTGGAAACCGTGTCCCATGTGCAGGGAGCCGGTGACGTTGGGCGGCGGAATCATGATGCAGTAGGCTTCCTCGCCGCCCGCGGGCGCGAAATAACCCGCGCTCTCCCACTGTTCGTACCAGCGGGTTTCAATATCGGCGGGTTGGAACGTTTTTTCCATGGTGCACGTCGTCCAGGTTGATACGGCGGCCTGGGCGGCTGCCGGGAAACGGGAGCCGGACCCGGCGTCCCGGGTCAGGCGAGGCCGGGGATTATACGCCAGACTCCCCGGCTGCGGAACGGCGCGGGCCGTCGGCCCTCAGAGGTCGTGCTTCTCCAGCTGGTAGCCGCGTTTCTGGTACATCTGCCACGACTTGCGCAGCGCGGCCAGGCTTTCCGGATCCTGCGTAACGACTTCGGCGACCCGGTTGAAACGGCTGAAGAAAGCGGGAATATCCAGCTGCAGGTTGATCAGTAGGTCGTTGTGCCCTGCGGGATCCTGACCCCAGCCGATGGCGATGGCCTCCGCCGGCTCCTCGCCCTGCAGAGCGTGGGGCAGGAAACTGCCGGCGCGGAAGCTCCACAGGCGATCGTTGAGCAGTTCCGCCTGCGCCCTGTCCTGGGCGTTGATGAAGACGCGGTGGCCCCGGGCAAAGGCCTTCTCGGTCAGCCGCATCGCCACCTCCAGGCGTTTGCCTGGCTCGTCGGCCTGTACCACGTAAAAACCGACCCGGGTCATCGGGTCTTGCCGGCGCGGTCGAGCAGGTAGCGTACCAACAGCGCCACCGGGCGGCCCGTGGCGCCTTTCGGGGCGCTGTTCCAGGCGGAGCCGGCGATATCCAGGTGTGCCCAGGGCAAGTCCTCGGCGAAGCGCGACAGGAAGCACGCCGCGGTAATGCTGCCGGCGCCGGGGCCGCCAATATTGGCCACATCGGCGAAGTTGCTCTTCAACGACTTCTGGTAGTCGTCCCACAGTGGCAAGCGCCAGGCGCGGTCGTGGCTTTCGTCGCCGGCGCTGAGCAGCGCGTTAGCGAGTTCGTCATCGTTGCCGAACAGGCCGCTGGCATGGGAGCCCAGGGCGACGATACAGGCCCCGGTCAGGGTGGCGATATCGACGATCGACGCGGGCTTGTAGCGGCGCGCATAGGTAATGGCGTCGCACAGCACCAGGCGCCCCTCGGCGTCGGTGTTGAGTACCTCGATGGTTTTACCGGACATGCTGGTCACGACGTCGCCGGGCTTGGTGGCGGTGCCGCTGGGCATGTTTTCTGCGGCTGCAACGATACCGATGACGTTGAGCGGCAGTTCCAGTTCCAGCACCGCCTGCATTGTGCCGAAGACCGCGGCGGCACCGCCCATGTCGAACTTCATTTCGTCCATCTTGGCGCCGGGTTTGAGCGAGATGCCGCCACTGTCGAAGGTGATGCCCTTGCCCACCAGGACGTGGGGCGCATCGGCTGCGCGCGCGCCGCGGTATTGCATGACGATCAGGCGCGCGGGCTCGCGGCTGCCGGCCGCCACGGACAGCAGCGAGCCCATGCCCAGCTCGGCCATTTTCTTCTCGTCCAGCACGCGGGTGCTGAGCTTGCCGTAACGCCGGGACAGTTTCCTGGCCTGGCTGGCGAGATACACCGGCGTGCAGATATTGCCGGGCAGGTTCGCCAGTTGCCGCGCCTCATTCATGCCGGCGCCGGTATGCGCGCCCTCGCGCAGCGCGCGGTTGGCGGCGCTGACCGCCAGGGTCTCGCCGACGTTGACCACGAGCTTCCCCAGCCGTGCGGCGGGAGCCGGCTTGGACACGGTCTCGGTGTAGCGATAGTGGGCGGTCGTCATGCTCCTGGCCAGGTAACTCAGCAGCCAGTGCCGGTCCGCGGCCTTGAGCTTCAGGCCGGGAAGGTGCAGCGTTGCTTCCTTGATATTGAGCGGCCCCAGCGCCTTGTGCAGGTTGGTGCAGAATTCGCGCATGGCCGCGCGATCGAATTTCTTCGCTTCACCACAGCCGAGCAGCAGCACGCGCCTGGCCTTGCCCTTTGCGGCGACCAGCAGGGTCTCACCCGCCTTGCCGGTGAAGTCGCCCAGCCCCAGGGCCTGTTTGACTGCCCCCGAGCTGGCCTTGTCCAGCGCCTTTCCCTCGGCGTTGAGTTTCGCCCCGGTAAACAGCGGTACCACGGCGCACGCCGTACTCGCGCCCGCCGCATCTTCCAGTTTGCGGGCAGTGAAAGACAGTTTGGGCATGTGCACTCCTTGGGAAAGATTTTGGCTAGTGTAAGCCGACCGGCGGGCAAACTGAACAGCCCGCGCGGTAATGCCCGCCGATCAATCCGGTGAACTCGCGTTTTTCGCCGGCAGCGGCAGCAGGATGAGTTCCGTGAGGGACAGGTAGTCGTGCCAGAAGCGCTTGTTGCGGTCGAACAGGCACCACAGGAAGCGGAGACCGGCACAGGCCGCGGACAGCGTGGCGCCGAGACAGCGTACGAGCGCCTGCCCGGTGCGTGGGGTGCCACCGTCGAAC
>JAWVYG010000378.1:0-4066 GCA_033722815.1 Halioglobus sp. | reverse complement strand
CGGACGTCTGCAAAATAGGCAGGCCGGGCTGAGTATAAAAAGGCAGAAGAGAATTGCGACATTTTTTTAGAACGTCCGTGACATTGTTGGCCGTTGCGACGCTGCTCTCAAGCTGCGCCACCATGCAACGGCCCTCCAGCGCGCCAGATGCCTCCGCCGACGCGGAGTCCCTGGATGCAGCGGCGCAGGCCCGACCGGGGAGCGACCAGGCGGCGCCCGAACCCGGCGCGCTGGCGGCAGGCGGTGTTCAGTCCCCCGAAGACCCCGAGGGCACCACGCCCACCATTTTTCGCGGTACCGACGCGGTGTTTCGCAGGCCAAATCCGTTGCCGCCAGTCCGCCTGCAGGGGGAGGCGGTCAGCCTGAATTTTGAGCAGGCCCCACTCACGGAGGTGGTCCATGCGGTGCTGGGCGACATCCTGGAACTGGACTATTTCGTCGAGCATCCGATAAACGGGCAGGTGACGCTGCGCACTCGCACACCCGTCGAGAGAGCCCAGCTGCTGGATATACTGGAGTCTCTCCTGAAGGCCAACAAGGCCCACCTCGTCCGCGATGCCAACGGGCGCTTCCTGGTCAGCGCGTCGGGGCAGATGGCAAGGCTGAAGCCGCAGATCACCACCTCGGCGGAGAATGCCGTGGGTTTCAGCACACTCATAGTGCCGCTGCAATATATAAGTGCCAGCAGTATGGCGGAGATTCTTGCCCCCGTGGCCGAGGAGACGTCATTCGTGCGCATCGACGACACGCGCAACTTGCTGATGTTGGCCGGCACCCGTGCCCAGCTCGAGGGCTGGCAGGAGATGATCACTACCTTCGACGTCGATCTGCTGAAGGGCATGTCGATTGGCATCTTCCCCATCGAAAACGCGCCTATCGAGGATATCGAGGCTGCGCTGTCCGCCATGCTGGGCAAGCAGAGCGGCGAGCCCGCCCTGGAGAGCCTGACGGGTATCGGCAGCGTGGTGCGCATAATGGCCATCCCGCGCCTCAGCAGTGTCATGGTCGTCACGCCACGTGCCCACTACCTGGAGCGGATCAAGACCTGGATCGAGCGGCTGGACAGGGAACCCGACACCAACTTCGAGCGCAGGCTGTATGTCTATCCCGTGCAGAACAGCAGCGCGGGGCACCTGGCCGACCTGCTCAGCACAATCTATGGCGGTAGCGGTACCGGTGCAAAGTCTGGCGGCGGTGGCGTCGCTCCGGGCTTTGAGCCGGAAAGGGTCACATCCTCCGGCGAAAAAGTGGAGGCAGGGTCACGCTCTGTCGCGACGAGCGGCGGGACCAGGAAGGTGGCTGTGGGGGACGTCCGCATCGTTGCCGATGAGGAGAACAATGCCCTGCTCATCTATGCCACGGGCAGCGAGTACCGCAAGATAAAGCCGGCCCTGGACAAGCTTGACGTCACGGCGACGCAGGTGCTGATCGAGGCGAGTATCGTCGAGGTCACGCTGACCGACGAGCTGCGCTACGGTCTCGAGTGGACCTTCAATTCAGGCCTTGAGAGTGATTATCGCGGTACCGGCCAGCTGGTCGATGGCTCTGGAATAGGCCTGCAGGCCCCGGGGTTTGCCTACTCCGTGGTTAACAGCGCCATGGATGTGCAGGTCGTCCTCAATACCCTGGCCTCGGACAACCTGGTCAACGTGATCTCCTCTCCCTCTGTCATGGTGCTGGATAACCAGACCGCCACCATAGAGGTTGGTGACCAGGTCCCCGTGCGCACCGGTACCACCATCGTGGAGGGCTCGGGGACCCAGATCGACAACATCAGTTTCAAGGACACCGGGGTAAAGCTGAGCGTGACACCCTCCGTGAACGCCGGCGGTATGGTCACCATGGACATCGAGCAGGTCGTGACCGACGTGGGCCCGGAGGACGAAGTCGCCAACCAGCGCAGCTTCCTGGAGCGCTCCATCAACAGCAAGGTGGCGGTCAGGAGTTCTGAAACGGTGGTTCTCGGGGGCCTGATCCGGGAGAACAAGAGCAGTGGCACCAGCGGCATACCGCTCTTGAAGGACATCCCCGTGTTCGGTTCATTGTTCGGCTCCACCTCCGAAGAGGGTTTCCGTACCGAGTTGCTGGTTGTGATCACGCCGCGGGTCATCTTTGATGACTCCGACCTGCGCGACGTGAGCCGCGAGATGCGCCGCCAGATGCGTCGCCTCGAGCTCATCGATCTGTCTGAATCGTCCTCCTATCTCATTAACAACGCTGACCAGGTTGGCGAACCTGAAGAGCAGACCACCACCTCTGAACAGTAAGGCCCTGTAGACGTTATGAAGCACAAATCCATGAAACGCCCCCTGCGCGGCATCCTGGTTGCCCTGGTGTTTGCACAATTGGCCGGGTGCGCCGGTCTCGGCGGCGCAAACCTTACGCCGGAGGAGCGCGTCAGCAAGCGGGCCCAGGCCTGGGCGGACGCCCTGATGGAGGGCGACTGGAGGACAGCCTATACCTTCACTTCACCCGGTTATCGCCAATCCGCCACCGCGGGCCGCTACCACGCCAAGGTGGCCGGCGCCTACAAGTGGAAATCGGCGGAAGTGCGGGAGGTCACGTGCACAGAAACCTCCTGCAAAGTGAAGCTGATCCTGGAGTATCCGGCCCACAAATCGGACATGGATATCCGCCGCCCGCTGACCTACACATGGGTGTTGTCCGAGGGCGAGTGGTGGCTGTTCGTGCCCGGCTGACGGGTGCTCTCAATACGGCTGAAACCGGCATGTCTTCCCAACCCTTTTGGCGGGTTCGGCACACGCTCGGCAGCACTGCCCACTGATAGAAGATTGCAGCCCTTTCTGCCTGATTTTTAAGTGATTATTTGATACGCAAGCCCAAATGGGTCAGCCATTTTCAGAACGCAACTATTTGGCATTTATAAAGTTGACGGGCTATAGGCTCTATGCTAATTTTCGCCTCGTATGTATGTGTTAGACACCTCCCTAGCCACGTTTTTGCAGGCGGATGGTAGACAGGGGTAAGGTTTGGGGGCATACTTACGCCTTACTGTATGCAGCTTTAATTAACTTGCAACAACGACATATTGTTAACCTAGGAGTAACAAACATGAAGAAAATACTTCCCGTAGCAGTCCTCGCTGCAATGGCCGGAGTTAACGGAGCGCAAGCCGTTCACGTTAACCAGGACGGTCTGGGACAGGTGCTGTTGTTTCCTTACTACACCACTACCGGCGGTCA
Source organism: Halioglobus sp. (assembly GCA_033722815.1). Taxonomy (GTDB): domain Bacteria; phylum Pseudomonadota; class Gammaproteobacteria; order Pseudomonadales; family Halieaceae; genus Marimicrobium. The sequence goes on along the minus strand of JAWVYG010000378.1, from coordinate 863 downwards.
GGACACATACATCAACCTTGTAAACACCACTGACGAGTACAAGGCAGTCAAGGTTCGTATCCTCGAGTCCTTGAACAGCCAGGAAGTCCTCGACTTCAACCTGTACCTGTCTCCGGAAGATCACTGGTCCGCCGTGATCTACGCCGACCCCGATGGCGAAGGCGCCGTAATCCGCTCTGATGACAACAGCTGTACTGTCCCTAATGCCATCAACGAAGGCGCGGTCGTACCTTTCACCAACTTCCTGTTCACTGGCGACGGCCGTGTCAACGGTCTCGAGCGTACCAAGGAAGGTTATGTTGAAGTTATCGAGATGGGTATTGTCTTCGACGGTATCGACCCCGACGACGAGCAGTGGCAGGACTACATCCTCCACGATCAGCCCGAAGGCGTTCCCGCAAACTGTGGCAAGCTTTCTGATGCATGGTCTACTGGCGGTCTGTGGATCCAGGGCCCGACTGAAGCCAACCGCGACCTGTCCGCTCCGACGGGCGGTCTGTACGGCTACGGTGTACTGATCGACGTTCAGGAAGGTACTGCTGCAGGCTACGATGCTGTTGCGCTGGACAACTTCATCGATCCGATGGACCCGTTTGCTGACTCTGTTCACACCGATCCGGGTGACACGACTCCGAACCTGGGTCAGTCAACCAACTCTTACGACGTGATCATCGGTAACGCTGTTGTGTCCGGTGTGGCCAACAACGGTTTCGACGCTGTAAGTGCGGTTCTGATGAACAACACGATCTCCAACGACTACGTGCTGGAGTCGGACATCGAAGGTGGCACCGACTGGGTCATCACTTTCCCGACCAAGCGTGACTACGTGGACAGCATTCCTGCTGACGCTCCCTTCTCGCAGT
>JAWVYG010000377.1:0-4067 GCA_033722815.1 Halioglobus sp. | reverse complement strand
GAGCGATGACACATCTCTTCCCGCACCTTGCCTGGGATATCAGGCAACCCGGAAATCACCCGACAGCGCGAGCTCCTTCGCCTTGGGGTAGGCGGGCTTGCCGCTGGGCGCGCGGGGAATTTCCTGCACGATGTGCAGCTCGCGCGGGATCTTGTAGCCCGCCACGTGCTTGCGCGCCTCTTCCTGGATCGCGTCCAGCGAGACACTGGCATTACCGCGGGTGGCCACCACGGCGGTCACCTTGCTGCCGAAGCGATCGTCCGGGGTATCCACCACCAGGCAGTCGAACACGTCCGGATGGGCCTTGACCGCCTCTTCCACTTCCTCCGGGAAGATCTTCTCGCCGCCGGAGTTGATGCAGTTGGAGCCGCGGCCGTAGACGGTGATCGAGCCGTCCTCCTCAAGGCGCGCCTCGTCGCCGGTGAGCAGCCACATCTTGCCGTCCACCTCGACGAAGGTCTTTGCCGTTTTAACCGGATCGTTGTAGTAGCCCACCGGGATATAGCCGGAACGCGCGAAGATGCCCGTCTCGCCGGCCTTCACGTGGGCGTGGGGCTCGCCCTCCACGTCCGTGATGACGTCCATGAAGTCCGACTGGGCGACGTTGCCCAGGCCCTTTTGCCCGGATTTCTTTTCGCCGGAATCGAAGCCCATATTGCCCGACTCGGAGGAGCCGAAGGAGTTCATGATGATAACGTTGGGGAAGCGCTCCTTGAACTCGTCCTGGGACGAGGCGGAGAACACCGCGCCACCGGAGCCGATGCTGAACACGGAAGACAGGTCCCAGCGGTCCTGCGGGTTGCTACGCAGGGCATCGAGCAGCGGGATCGCCATGGCGTCGCCGACGCTCGACAGTGAATTGACCTTCTCCTTCTCGACGATATCCCAGACCTGGGCGCCGTCGAGGTGCCGGTGCGGGTTGAGCACCACGCAGTTCCCGCCGAGCAACTGGATGATGGCGTACCACCAGCAGGCGCCGTGCATCAGCGGCGCCAGCGCCATGCCGACGATGGGGAAGTCACCCACCCTGCCGGCGATCTGCTCCGGTTCGGTGATGGGGCCGTCGGGGTGAAACCAGCCGCCGCCACCCAGGGCCGCGTAGAACAGGTTCTTGTGCGGCCACATCACGCCCTTGGGCATACCGGTGGTGCCGCCGGTGTAGAGCAGGAAAAGGTCGTCGTCCGCGCGCTCGCCGAAGTCGCGCTCGTCCGACTGGCCTGCCATCGACGCCTCGTACTCGATGGAGTCGATGGCAGAGGCGTCGGCGCCGGAATCGTCGGTGACGTGGATGAAGGTCCTCAGGTCCGGTGCGGAGGCCTTCACGTCGGCAATATGCGGCGAGAATTCCTGGTGGTGAATACAGGCCACCATGTCCGCATTGTCGAAGATGTACAGCAGTTCCTCCTCGACGTAGCGGTAGTTGACGTTGATCGGCACCGCGCGAATCTTGAAGCAGGCCATCATGCCTTCGAGGTACTCGTTGCAGTTGTACAGGTACAGGCCGACGTGGTCGCCCGCCTTGACACCCTGCGCCGCGAGGTAATGCGCCAGCTTGTTGGCGCGCTGTTCCAGCTCGGCAAATGTGGCGCGCTGGTCGCCGCACACCAGCGCGTCGCGGCTGGGCACCTTGTCGGCGACCATCTCGTACAGGTCGGCGATGTTGTAGTGCTTGGACATGTTCGATTCTCCTGGTTTGGGGACAGATCCCGTTTGGTTAATTGGGGACAGACCACGATTTTTTCGGTCTGAAAAAATCGTGGTCTGTCCCCAATTAATCTGGTCTGTCCCCAATTAATCTATCTCCAATTACGTTTAACTCATGGCTTATCTGCGCCGACTACCCACATGGCGTAGAACTGCGCACCGCCACCGTAAGCGTGGCCCAGGGCCAGTTTCGCGCCCTCGACCTGGTGATCGCCGGCGTCGTTGCGCACCTGCCGTGCCGCTTCGGCGAAACGGATCATGCCGGAGGCGCCGATCGGGTTGGATGACAGCACACCGCCCGACGGGTTCCAGGGAATGTCGCCACCCTCGTCGAGCGAGGTGGCGCCCTCCATGGTCAGCTTCCAGCCCTCGCCCTCGGGGGCGAAGCCGAGGTTTTCCAGCCACATGGGTTCGTACCAGCTGAACGGCACGTAAACTTCCGCAACGTCCAGGTCCTTGCGCGGATCGCTGATGCCGGCCTGCTTGTAGACGTCGGCGGCGCAGTCGCGTCCCGCCTGAGGATTCACTTCCTCGCGGCCGGCGTACATGGTCGGCTCAGAGCGCATGGCCACGCCGCGAATCCACGCCGGGGGCTTGGGCGCCTTGTCCGCCAGCTCCTCGTTGGTGATGACCATCGCGCAGGCGCCGTCGGACGAGGGGCAGGACTCCAGGAAGCGGATGGGATCCCACAGCATGAAGGACTCCTCCACCTCTTTCATGGTGATCTCCGGCAGTTGCAGGTGCGCCAGCGGATTGCGCGCCCCATGCAGCCTGTCCTTCACCGCCACCTTGATACCCACGTCATAGGGCGCGCCGGTGCGGCGAATATACTCGCGGATGATCGGCGCGAAGTAGCCGCCGGCACCGGCGTTGAGGTGCGTGGAGAAGGGCTGCGGATTGGACAGGGCCCACATCGCGTTGGACTCCGACTGCTTCTCGAAAGCCACGGTCAGCACCCTCCTGAAGGCGCCGCTCTGCACGTGGGACGCCGCGACCAGCGCGGTGGAACCGCCCACGGAGCCGGCGGTGTGCACCCGCAGCATGGGCTTGCCGTTGCAGCCCAGGGCGTCGGTGAGGTAGATCTCGGGCATGATCACGCCCTCGAACATGTCCGGCGCCTTGCCGACGATCACCGCGTCGATGTCGTCGAAGGTCAGGCCCGCGTCGTCGAGGGCGTTGACCGCCGCTTCGCGTACCAGTCCCGCGATGGAGACGTCGTCGCGCTTGGTGGTGTAACTGGTCTGGCCGATGCCGACCACTGCTGCCAAATTCGCCATTACGCTGCCTCCCCTTTCTCTACGACCGTAACGAGGTTGTGCTGCAGGCAGGGGCCGGACGTCGCGTGGGCGATGCCCCGCTCCGCCTCCCCGCCGATAATGCGGTTGAACACCTCGCCGATGCGCGACAGCCCCGAGGCCATCATCAGGTTGCCGGCGAGCACGCCGCCGGAGGGATTCACGCTGGTGTCGTCGCCCAGGTTCAGGGCGCGCGTCAGGATGATCTCCTGGTGGCTGAAGGGCGCGTACAACTCCGCCACGTCCACCTTGCCGTTCGCCACGCCGGCATTTTCCGCCGCCCTGCGCGTCGATACGGAGTCGGTGAGATCGCGCATGCCGATATTGTGGGTCTCAATGCAGTGGTCGATCCCGGTGATAACGGCGTAGGGTTTGCCCCACTCCTGCGCCTTCTCCACGGTGCAGATCACCATGGCGCTGGCGCCGTCGGACACCGGGCAGATATCGCCCTTGCGCAGCGGCGACACATAGGTCTCCTGCGCCAGTACGTCGTCGACGCTCACGTCGCCGGAAAGCTGCGCATGGGGATTCCCCTTCGCGTTCTGGCGCGAGCGCGCCACCACTTCCGCCATGTCGCGCTCGGTGATGACGCCCTGGTCGAGCATCAGGCGCGCCTGCATCGCCGCCAGCGAGATGGTGTCCACCCACTGCGGCGCCAGGTAATACGGATCGAGCTGCTGTGACAGCACGATGGGCAGCTCGCCGGGGGAGGACTTGCCGAAGCCGTAGATCAGCGCGGAATCCGCGTGGCCCATCCAGATCTTCAGGATGGATTCGTACAGCGCCCAGGCCGCGTCCATTTCCACGTGGGACTCCTTGATCGGCGGCACCGCGCCGAGGGCGTCCACGCCCATCACGAAGGCGAAAGCCGCGCCCTGCAGGTAGTCGCAGCTGCCGGAGCAGACGAAATCCACGTCCTGGGCATTGTTGATGCCGACCTGTTCGAACAGCCTGCCGATCACCGGGATGATCAGCTCCACCTCGTTGCAGGCGCCGACGTCGGAGACGGCGTCGGACTGCTGATAACCCACGATTGCAATTTCTTTCATAGCTCAGCCCTCCCAGCCT
>JAWVYG010000376.1:0-4075 GCA_033722815.1 Halioglobus sp. | reverse complement strand
TGCACGTGCATACCGCCTGGTCCTTCGATGCGAGCGCCCAGGATACGCGCAACACCCCCGCGGACGCCTACCGCTTCGCGCAGGGCAGCCCGCTGTCGATCCAGCCCTACGACGACAATGGCCGCGGCATGCGTGAGATACGGATCGACCGGCCGCTAGATTTCGCCGCGGTGACCGACCACTCGGAATTTCTCGGCGAGATGAAGATCTGCCGTGAGCGGGGCAATCCGGGGTACATGCACCCGGTGTGCATGGCGCACCGCTACCTCCCGGGCATGACGCGCTTCGCTTTCGGCGGCGTGGGCCTGTCCCTCAAGCGGCGCTGGGGCTTCTGCGGCGAGGACGACGCGCACTGCCTGGCCGAGGCGCGCAGCAGCTGGGCGGCGATGCGCGAGGCGGCGGAGCGGGCCTACGACCGCAGCCAGGACTGCAGCTTCACCAGTTTCGTCGGCTACGAGTGGACCGGCACCGTCGGCCGCGGCCGCAACATACATCACAACGTGATTTTCGCGAATGCGCAGGTGCCGGATTACCCGCTGGGCTGGATCGATTCGCCCTCCCAGGTGCAACTGTGGGATTACCTGGAAAGCGAGTGTGTGAACGGCGTGCCCGGCTGTGACGGCATCGCCATCCCGCACAACTCCAACCTCAGCGGCGGCCTGCAGTTCGAAACGGCGCGCCTGGAGACCGGCGAGGTGCCCGCGGGCGCGGTGAGTGAGCAGGAAGCCCGGCGCCGCGCCCGCTGGACACCGTTGATCGAACTGATGAAGCACAAGGGCTCTTCCGAGTGCGACAGCCGCCTGCCCCTGTGGTCCGAGGACGAGTTCTGCGCGTTCGAAAAGCTGCCCTACAACACGTTCGGCACGAAGAATACCGGCGAGGATGGCGCGGGACTCATGCACTGGATGAAGCTGCTGCTGGGGGGCGCGGAATTCCGCAACGTCCGTGGCCCGGGGGAGTCCAGCTTCGTGCGCTACGCGCTGAAGAAGGGGCTGCGCCAGCAGCACGAACTGGGCGCCAACAGCTTCAAGTACGGCTTCATCGCCAGCACCGACACGCACGTCGCCGCACCCGGGCTGGTCATGGAGAAAAACCACCCCGGCCACGGCGGCGCCGGCATGGGCGCCCGCGGGGGCGCGCAGCTGCTGCCGGACGAGCTGGAGTTCAATCCCGGCGGGCTGGCGGTGCTGTACGCGGAACAGAACAGTCGCGATGCCTTGTTCGCCGCCATGCGCCGGCGCGAGGCCTACGCCACCAGCGGCACGCGCCCGACACTGCGTTTCTTCGCCGGCTGGGACTACGCCGGGACAATGTGCGCGTCCGGCGACATGCTGGAGCAGGCCTACGCGGGTGGGGTGCCGATGGGGGGCGACCTGCCCGCGCAGCCCGATCCGGCGGCCGCGCCGCGCTTCCTGCTCTCGGCGCAGGCGGATGCGGGCACGCCGGACTATCCCGGGTCACTGCTGCAGCGCCTGCAGATCGTCAAGGGCTGGTACGTCGATGGCGAGCTGCGCGAGCGCGTGCTGGATGTCGCGGGCGGCGACAACGGCGCGACGGTGGACCTGCGCACCTGTGCGCCCTCCGGGCCGGGCCACCGCCAGCTGTGCGCGCTGTGGCAGGACGACAGCTTCGATGCAGGCCAGGAAGCTTTCTACTACGCGCGCCTGCTGGAGAATCCCTCCTGTCGCTGGAGCCAGCAGAACTGTGCCGACGCGAACGTGCAGTGCGAGCGCCCCGATACCGTCCCCGAGGGTCTGCGCAGTTGCTGCGCGCCCGAACACCGCCGGGTGATCCAGGAACGCGCCTGGAGCTCGCCCATCTGGTACACGCCGCGGTCCTGATCATGTGGGTTGGCGTTCTTCCCCCCGGCTGAAGTACCATGCCGCGGCAGATTGTATGGAGGACGGGAAATGCCCGACAACACCAAACCCTTCACCCCGGGCCAGGAAAAATTCGGTACCTGGTTCATCAATACCCTCGGGCGCTGGCAGACCCGCGTGTACGAGCTCTCCGGCGGCCGTTTGTGGAACAAGTTCCTGGGTGGCCCGGTGGCCATCCTGACGGTCGTGGGTCGCAAGACGGGCAAGGTGCGCAAGATTCCGCTGTTGTACCTCAAGCAGGGCGAGGACGTGGTCATGACCGCATCCAAGGGCGGCATGTCGAAGCTGCCGGTCTGGTACCACAACGTGGTGGCCGCGGACACGGTGGCAATCCAGGTGGGTGCGCAGAAGAAGACCTACCGCATGCGCGAGGCCAGCGAGGAAGAAGAGCAGGCGCTGTGGCCGCAGCTGGAGGCGATGTACCCGGATTACCGCGACTACCGCGCGCGGGTGAAGGACGTACGCCGGATTCCCGTACTCATCTTCTCGCCCGTCGATGGCTGACGCAGGCGTGAGCGTGGCGCCCGGGCGCTACGTACATTTCATGGGCGGCGAGTACCGCGTGGAGGGCGTGGCGACGCACTCGGAGACCGGCGAGTCACTCGTGGTGTACCGGCCGCTGTACGGCGACGGCGGGCTCTGGGTACGGCCGCTGGCGATGTTCCTGGAGACCGTGCAGCACGACGGCCGCGAGGTACCCCGCTTTACCCGTGTCGAACCCGCGCAGGACGCATAAAACCCGGCCGACGGGCGCCTTCAGCGATAGCGGTAGGTGATGTCCAGGCCGTAGCTGCGCCCGTCCCCCCAGATCACTGCCCTGTCTGCCTGCGGCAGGTTATCCAGGGTAAAGGTTTCGTAGTCGCTGTCCTGCAGGTTCTTGCCCCACAGTGCAAAGGTCCACTCGCCGTTCATGGCTTCCACGCCGGACAGCGCCAAGCGCGCGTTGACCAGGTCGTAGTCGTGGCGGTAGTTGGTCAGGCTCTTCCTCTCGCGATCATCCACGAAGTTGTAGCTCGCGTTGAGGTTCAGCTCGCCAATCGTGATGCCGGGGAAGGCGTAGTCCATGACCAGGCTGTAGGTGTGTTTCGGCGCGTTGCCGAAGTTCGCGGTCTGCAGCTCCATGGTGAAGGGATTGAAGATGTCGTCCAGCTCGCTGTCCGTGTAGGCGTAGCTGGCTTGCAGGAACAGGCCCGCCAAGGGCATGGCCATCAGCTCCAGCTCGAGCCCGGTCATCTCGCCTTCATCGATGTTGAACACGCGGGTGCCCTGGATCGTTCCCGGTATCTGGAAGTTCCACTGGAAGTCGTCGAAACGCTGGTGGAACAGGGCGGCATTGAAGCGCAGCATCCGCAGCAGGTCGCCCTTGAAGCCGACTTCCACGGCGCGCAGCTTCTCTTCCTCGAAGCCGTCGGCGAAGCCTTCCTCGTCCGGGTCGCGAATATTGAAGCCGCCGCTCTTGTAGGCCTCGGCCAACTTGGCGTACACATTGAGGTCTTCCGTCCAGTCGAACTCGGCGATAAAGGTGAACGAGTCGTCGCTGTAGTCGTCGCCCGTATCGACGGCGAACACAGAGGGTGGCAGCACGTCGCTCACCGCGGTATCCAGGTCCAGTACGGTCTGGTCCGTCACCCTGCGCACGGCATCGCGAGAATCCTCCGAGTGGCGCCACCCCAGCGTCAGGTGCAGGCGCCGGTCCAGGATGTCCGGCGTCCAGGTCATCTGGCTGAAGAAGGCCCAGGCGTCGTTGTCGATCTCGTTGTACTCGGTGCCGATGTTGTAGATGGTGCCGCCGGCGAAGGGCGCCGCGCTGAAGATGTGCCGCGTGGGCATCATGCTCTCCTCGGCCTCCTCGCGAAAGTAGTAGATGCCGGTCATGTATTGCAGCGACTGTCCGATGTCGCCGAGCAGCTGGAACTCCTGTGAAAACTGCTCCTGCTGCAGGTCCGGCCGCGACGCCGGCAGGTCCAGGCGCTGCGCACCGGCATTGGCGCCGATCACCGCGGCGTTGAAGTCGATGCGGAAACCCTCGGCCGAGCCGCTGCTGAAATCGAGGTAGCTCTTGTCCTGCAGTTCCCGCCAGGCAGTGATCGAGCGCAGCGTCGTGCTGTCATTGACCGCCCATTCGACGTTCAGCGTGTGGCCGTCGATCCCGGTGTCGGTGGGCAACAGCGGCACCGTGGTGGAGAGCTTGCCGA
>JAWVYG010000375.1:0-4088 GCA_033722815.1 Halioglobus sp. | reverse complement strand
CACCGTCGGCGCCGACCAGGTAGCGGCTCAGTATGCGGTGTTCCTGGCCGTGCTGGTCAACGACAACGGACTCCACACCCTCTGCGCGATGTTCACAGGACTGCCATTCCCAGGGGCGAAGGGTCTGTATCAACGGTTCGCCCTCGACGTACCGCTGCATTACGATTTCGGCTGCCGGCTGCGCGATGTTGAACAGCGGGTACGGCGTCGGCAGGTCGTCATCGGCATGCATCCTTTCGTAGGGCAGACTGCCGTACTCACCGCCACTGAGGGTGTCGACCCAGCGCACATGGCAACTCTCGTCAGTCGGCGTGGCCACTGCCTTGAGATCATCGATATCGATACCCAGCGCTGAAAATATTTCCAGGGTGCGGGAGTTCAGCGCGTGGGCCCGGGGTTCCATGTAGATGGATTCGCGCCGGTCAATCATGATGCAGGATATCCCGAACCTGGCTAACGCCAGGGCGGCAGTCATACCGGATGGCCCGGCGCCCGCGATCAAAACATTGGTTGTTATGAGGTCTGTCATTCTGGCTACGTCCTCTGTATCCCCGGCTCGTCTACGGGTTGCTCAGGCTGCGGGCAGTTCGGAAACGATATTGCAGCAGGCAATGATCAGCACCGCGATGATGTTGGTGAAGCCGACCACGTTGGTATCCAGCTCGATGATCTTCCCGCCGACGTTGAACTTGAACGGCCGCAGGCCGTTGACGTCCCGGAGCGCGCCGTCGAACAGCCCCATACAGGCGATCGTTATGTAAATCGGCACCAGGATCGCGCCCTGGACGATCGCCGCCAGGATCAACTGCAGGTTGTACTGCTCAACCAGCGGCGTCCACAGGATGTACAGCAGCACCAGGCACAGCGAACTGTTGGTAATCACCTGCCAGACGACGTGGAAGCGTGCGTGCGGCGGCCACAGGGGATTGGTGGCATGCGTCTTGTTGAAGTCGGCAACCGCCGGGCCCACGGCCAGCGCGATGGCCGTGAGGGTCATCAGGATGCGGGGCACAAGGTTCTCGTCGTACAGAAGTTCCATGTGGGTCTCCAGCGGAAAGTTCGCGAATACGTAGAGTGATTTCGGGTCGCCCGGTGGCGCTAGGCGGCGACTATCTTGCTTTTCTGGCAGCCGAGATCGATGCTGCCGTCCAGTGAACTGATCGCGAGTTCCAGCACATCGCCGGGCTGCATGAACCGTGTGCGGGCCAGCTGCGCCGCAACAAACTTTGCCCGGCGCTTTGCATCATTGCGCATATTCAGCAAGATACTCAGGCCCGTCTTGAGGTCCATGTTGAGCAGGACCCCGCCGGGTGTACCCGTGAGAATGCAGTCACCCGCGCGCAGGTCGGCAAAGGTGGAGATCTCAGACAGGGTGGCCGCGGGCTTGTGGATCAGCAGGTCCGTAGTGGCCTGCTGCTTCACCTCGCCATTGAGTTTCAGCGTCAGCTGCAGCTGGTACAGCTGCGCCAGGTCGCCTTCATCCAGCAGGTAGAGCACCGGACCCATGGGACAGAAGGTTCTCTGGCTCTTGCCCTTGAACCACTGCATCGCGGGGGCGCCGAACATGAAATCCCGCGCCGAGACGTCGTTGGCCAGCACCAAACCGCCGATGAGTTGGCCGAGGTCAGCCTCGGTCACGACACCCGGCTGCAACAGGTCGGACTTCAGCACAATGCCCAGCTCGATCTCGTAATCCAGCAGCTCACAGCCCGCCGGACGCACGATGTCATCGTTGGGCCCGCAGATACTGGACGCCGCCTTGGTAAAGATCAGGTTTTCTTCCTCGGCCGAACCCTCGTCGAGCCCCCCTTCCACGCGGTGGTCGGCGTAGTTCAGGCCCTGGCAGAACAGCTGGACATCCCGGGAGACGGGTGCGCAGAGGGAGACATCCGACACGGGGGTGGCAGCCTGGCTGAGCGCGGCGTCGAAGCCCGCACGGTCATCGAAATACGCCCGCATCACCTCGCGGTGACTGCCCAGCTCGAGATCGATGGCGAAGATACTGTCGTCCCGCAGTACCCCCCAGCGAGGCGCCCCGTTACCGGCGCGCTCAAACCTGACGATTGATGTTCCCAAGAGCCATCTCCTTCTATTTATTAGCGCACTTCTGGCTTCGATCCGGGGCCCTTGTCGAGCCCCGCGCTACGCCGGGATTACGTGACACCCGACAAGTTGATCTGGATCATTGCACAGAAATGGACATATGTCCAGTATTAATCATTCGTTTGATATTGGTTATATGATCAGTACGTGATACACTCCCCTCCGTAATGAGCTCCAGCGAGGAAGCGGGCCGACAATGACGGAAACAGTCACCACTGCGCCAAACCGGATGGCGAGGCGGCGCGAGCGCACCCGGCAACAGATCCTGGACGCCGTGGAGACAGTGATCCTGGAACACGGCTATGCGGAGGCATCCGCCGAGGCTATCGCAGAGCTCGCCGACCTCGGGCGCAGCACCTTCTACAACCACTTCGACAACAAGCAGGACGCTGTCCTGGCGATGCTCATCCAGCATTACCACGAATACGGCGACGCCGCTTACGTGCCCCTGGAGGAGACGCGCGATCGCGCCGTCTCCGTGGTGCGCTCCGCATCGAGGATCTTCAAGGCCATGGCCAGCGACCCGTTGACCAGGCAGTTGGCGGAGAGGCCGCGCTTGCTGGCCAAGGCAATCGCTGAAAGCCAGATGGAGTTCCTGGTCAGGGACTTTACCGAGGGTGTCATGCAGGGTCGCTTCAGGTTTGCCGTCAGCCCCGAAAGCCTTGCTACCCTACTGAACTGGAGTTACGTTGGCATGTTGATCAGGGCCATCAACCAGGACGCGATAGAAGACACCAGCCGGGAATGGGCGCGGTTTCTGCTGCTCAACCTGGGTATTGGCCATGACGACATCGAGGATGTGGTTGACACCGCCCTGCGCGGTTAGGGTGCGATAGTGCTACTGGCAAAAGATGACATAGCGACAAAGGAAGTGCTGGATTGGCAGGGCATGCACCTGCTGCACTTCTCCGGCTCCACGTGTTCCAAGAAGATCCGGATATTCCTCGATTACAAGGATATCGACTGGGTGTCCCACCCCGTCAACCTGGTCAAGCGGGAGAACAACAGCGACTGGTTCATGGGCATCAACCCGCGCGGCCTGGTGCCGGTGCTGGTGCACGATGGCCAGGTTCACATCGAGAGCAACGACATCCTGGACTACCTCGAGCAGCTGTATCCCGAGCCGCCGCTGATACCCGCGCAGCATGCAGCCGAACTCACCGAGCTTCTGCAGACGGAGGACCAGCTGCACGTGGACCTGCGCAACCTCACCATGCGTTTTACCGCACCTTCAAAACTAATGCAGCGCAGCAAGGAGCAGCTGCAGCAGTACCAATCCGCAGGTACCGGCATGGTTGGCGGGGAGCCGGACCCGCACAAGGCCGAGGAGCTGGAGTACTGGCGCACGTTTGCCGCCAACCAGGGCATCACCGATGCCCAGGTCGTCGAATCGACCGCCAGGTTCAAACAGGAACTGGATAAGCTCGAAATCCGCCTTGCCTCGGCCAGCTACCTGCTCGGCGATGCCGTCTCGCTGGCCGACATCGCGTGGTTCATCAACGTCAATCGCATTCTGCTCGCCGGCTATCCGCTGCAACGACTCCACCCGCGCCTGTGGGATTGGCGGCAGCGGCTGCTGACCATCCCCGCGTTTGCCCGGGAAGCGAAAGCGCCCCTGCCGCAGGCAGTGATTGCGCAAGCTCTCTCGCTGCGGGACAGGCTCAGGCGCAAAACCCTGGTTGACATCGCGGCGGTATAAAAGACGGCCCGGTCGACTGTTTCGCCGTGCCACTACCACCTTTTCGTTGTCCCGGAATCAGGTAAGCTGCACTCGAGATGCACAGCCTCCACCACATCGCTATCGTCTGTTCCGACCTGGAGCGCAGCCAGGCCTTCTACCAGCAGGTCTTCGAGATGGAGGTACTGGTGGACTATGGCGCCAGCGAGCCCTATGCAGAGCGAGACCGGTTGCTCGCCCTTGACAATGTCTCCAGCCGGGCGGTGTTGCTCGGCAACGACAGCCTGCGCATAGAACTGATCGAGTT
>JAWVYG010000374.1:0-4088 GCA_033722815.1 Halioglobus sp. | reverse complement strand
GCGCAGCGCATGGCAACGCTGCAGCGGGCCGATCTCGCCGCCCTGCTCACCTCGGCATACGATCGCTATTTCCCCTGCCAGTGCCGCTGGGTGAACTGGCGCTACATCGACAGGGAGCTGGTGCAAACGGCGTGTTCGATCATCCCGGCCTCACACCTGTTGTCGATCTGGGAGCGCCTGCTGTTCGACCCGCGGGAGAACCGGCGCGGCTTCCCCGATCTCGTCGCGTTCGGCGCCGAGGCGGGCGACTACTGCATGATCGAGGTAAAGGGTCCCGGCGATGCGCTGCAGGACGGCCAGAAACGCTGGCTGCGTTTCTTCGCGTCCCGGGAGATCCCGGCGCAGGTGGCCTGGGTGAGCTGGCGCGATGACTGAGCGCACGGTGAGCGTGACCGAGCTGGCGCGCTTCTGTCACCGGCGCGGCAGTATCGACAGTCGCTTCGGCCCGTCGCCGACCGGCCCCGAGGGCATCGAGGGCCACCAGCGGCTGTACCGGCGGCGCCCCGCGAGTTACCAGAGCGAGCACGCCGTCGAATACCGCTACAGCGCCGATGGCCTGGACATCGCACTGCGCGGCCGCGCCGACGGCTACGACCCGCAGGGCGCCCTGGTAGAGGAAATCAAAACCTGCCGGGTTGCCCCCGGCAGCATCCCCGACGCCGTGTCGGACCTGCACCTGGCCCAGGGCAGGCTGTACGCGGCGATCATCTGTGCGCGCGACCAGCTGGAAGGGCTGTCCGTACAGGTCACCTGGCTCAACATCGACACCGATGAAGAGCACCGCCGCCTGGAGCAGTACAGCGCCGCGGAGCTCGGGCAGTTCCTGGCGTCGTCGCTGGGGCAGTTTCACAGCTGGCTTGTGCGGGTGGAGTCGCTGCGCGCACGCCGCGACGCCAGCGCGACCGGGTTGCCCTTCCCCCACGGCGAATTTCGCGACGGCCAGCGCGAGATCGCCGAGCTGGCGTACAAGTGTATGGACCAGGGCGGCCAGCTGCTGGTCGAGGCGCCCACCGGCATCGGCAAGACCGCCGCCGTGCTCTACCCCGCACTCAAGGCCCTCGCCCTGAACAAGCACGACAAGCTGGTCTACGTCACCGCCAAGACCGTCGGCAGGCTGGCCGCGGAGGAAACCATCGAGCACTGCCGGCAGCAGGGCTTCACCGGCGCCGCACTTTCCCTGAGCGCCCGGGACAGGATCTGTTTTTCCCCGGGCAAGGCCTGCCACGGCGAGGACTGCCCGTTTGCCAGGGACTATTACGACAAGTTACCGGCGGCGATGGATGCCGCCCTTGACGCGCCGGCACTGCGCCGCCAGGAGATCGAGGCGGTGGCGCGCCAGTTCGAGGTCTGTCCCTACGAGCTGGCGCTGGACCTGCTGCCCTGGTCGGACATCGTCATCGCCGACCTGCACTACGTTTATGGCCTGACGGGGCTGCTGGCCTCGGCGATGGAAGACGACGGCCTGCGCTGGTCCGTACTGCTCGACGAGGCGCACAACCTGCCCGATCGCGCCCGCGGCATGTACAGCACCTGCCTGGCCAAGGCCGCACTCATGCGCGCCAGACGCGAGGCGCCCCGTTCCGTTACAGCCAGCCTGGAACGGGTCAACCGGCGCATGCTGGAGCTGGCGAAGCAACCCTGGGACGAGCAGGATTATCACCTGGACACCGAGCCGCCGGAGAAGCTCTCGCGTGCATTGCTGGAATTCACCGCGGACGTCTCCGAGGCGCTGGGACAGGAACCGACGTTCCTGAGCCGGGCACCGCTGCTGCGCGAGTTCTTCTTCGACGCCCTGCACTTCCTGCGGGTCGCCGATCAGTGGGGGCCGGAATACCGGCTGCAGCTCAGCCGCGGGAGCGGCAGGCAGAGCCTGCAGGTTGCCCTGACCTGTCTCGATCCTGCCCGCCTGCTGGCGCCGCGCCAGGAGAGGGCGCACTCGGTCAACGCCTTTTCCGCCACGCTCACCCCCATGGACTGGTCGCGCCTGTCGCTGGGCCTGTCCGAAGGCGCCGTCTGCCACCGCGCCGTCTCCCCCTTCGGCAGCGAGCAGCTGCAGGTGAGCATCAACACCCGTGTGGATACGCGCTACCGCCGGCGCGCCGACACGCTGCCGGCGCTCGCAGCGAGCCTGCGCAGCTGGCTGCGGGACACGGCGGGCAACTGCCTGGTGTATTTCCCCTCCTACCGCTACATGCAGGACTGCCTCGACCTGCTCGGCGACCTGCACCGCGACCGGACCCTGTGGGTACAGGAGCCGGGGCAGTCGGAACAGGACCGCATCGCGCTGCTGACACAGCTGCGCGAGCAGCGCGATCTCGCGGCGTTCTGCATCCTCGGCGGCGTACTGGGTGAGGGGATCGACCTGCCGGGCGAGTCGCTCAGCAGCGTGGTGATCGTCGGCACCGGTATGCCACAGGTAAACCGCGATACCCGCGAACTGCAGGCCTGGTACACCCGGACCGCCGGCGCGGGGTTCGAGTTCGCCTTCCTCTATCCCGGCATGCAGAAGGTGGCCCAGGCCCTCGGCCGGGTGGTGCGCACCAGCTCAGACCGCGGCAGCGCCCTGCTCATCGACCCGCGCTACGCCGAACAGGCCTACCGGCAACTGCTGCCGCCCTGGTGGCAGTACCGATCGCAGGACGAGGACGCCGACCACCCGCCCAGCTGAACCCGGCGGGGCACGCCTGGCCGGATCCCGGTCCGGCGCGGGGCCCGCAATCCCGCCAGACTGATCATTTTTTGACCAATATTCCCCGGCCAGCTGAATAGCTGCCATTGTTTCGATGCCGGGTCGGCTGTGCTAACCTTCGCCGCTGCCTGGCAATCCGGCAGCGCCAGCTGCCGCAGAAGTCCCACCACAATCCGGACAGATTGGCCAATAACAGCCCGGCGGCGGTTGCATACGCCGGACGCACAAATCACACAGGTAGGGAGTACACACCGCATGCGTATCGCTATCCCAAAAGAGACCCATCCGGGCGAGAACCGGATACCCATCACCCCCGCTGACGCGAAGAAGCTCGTCAGGCTGGGCGCCGATGTGGTCGTCGAGGCCGGCATGGGAGCCGGATCGGGATTTACCGATGAGGAATATACCGAGGCGGGAACTTCAGTCTCCACTGACCGCACCGAACTGTTCAGCAGTGCCGACATCCTGCTGCGACTGCGCAAGCCCGAGCTCGAAGAGATCGGCATGATGAAGGACGGCGCCATCCACATCAGCTACCTCGACCCGTTCAACGAGCACGGCCTCGTCAATGGCTTCAAGGAAGCCAAGGTGACCTCCATCAGCATGGAGATGATTCCCCGCATAACCCGCAGCCAGAAGATGGACGCCCTCAGCTCCCAGGCCAACCTGGCGGGCTACGTGACGGTCATGCAGGCCGCATCCCACCTGCCGCGCATCTTCCCGATGATGATGACGCCGGCGGGGACCCTGAAGCCGGCCAACGTGTTTGTCATCGGCGTCGGCGTTGCGGGCCTGCAGGCGATCGCCACCGCCAACCGGCTGGGCGCCAAGGTGACGGCCTTCGACGTGCGCCCCGTCGTGGCGGAGCAGGTACGCTCGGTAGGCGGCAAGTTCCTTGAGATCGACCTGGGTGAAACCGGCGAGACCGCCGACGGTTACGCCAAGGAACTGACGCCGGAGCAGATCGAGATTCAGCGCCAGGCCCAGAAGGACGTGATCGCCAAGTCCGACGTGGTGATCACGACGGCCCAGGTCTTCGGCCGCAAACCCCCGGTGCTGGTGACCAGGGACATGGTAGAGGGCATGGCCTCCGGTTCCGTCATCGTCGACATGGCTGCGGAGACCGGCGGCAACGTCGAGGGTTCGGTACCGAACGAGATCGTGACCCAGAACGGCGTCACCATTATCGGGCTGGGCAACCTAGCCGGCCAGGTCGCCCGCGATGCCAGCCAGATGTATTCCTCCAACCTGTTCAACCTGGTGGAGGACTGCTGGGACGAGGAAAAGAAAGAGTTCGTGATCGACTTCGAGCACGACATACTGCCGGGCTGCATCATCACCCACGGCGGTGAGGTGACCAACGAAACCATCAAGAACGTCCTGGAAGGGGGTGCCTAAG
>JAWVYG010000373.1:0-4094 GCA_033722815.1 Halioglobus sp. | reverse complement strand
GGCCGGCAGCGCGCCCTGCAGCACCGCCTCGAGATCTATCTCGCAGACGAATACGGGCGTGGACAGGCCGAGCTCGGCCGCGGCCGACGGATGCAGCGCCCCGACGTAGCCGACCACCTGTCCCGTTCGGGTCACGTCGGCCGTCTGGCCGGGATGCAGCCCGGCGCGGGCCGCAGCCGCGAAGGTGAATTCGTCGCCGCAACTGCCCAACTGCAACAGGCTTTCGAGGTCGCCCTTGAGATCGAAGAAGTCCGCGCCCTCCCCCTCGTCGGCGGTCCAGGATTTGTCGAAGCGCGATCCCGTGCAGGCCAGGGCCAGGGTCGGCACCTGGCGCAGTTCCCCGCCCTCGGGCACGAAGCGCAGCCCGGTCTCGAACAGGCGCACGCGGGACTGCTGGCGATTGACGTTGTACTGCACGGTCGCCACCAGCCCCGGCACCAGGCTCGTGCGCATCACGGCCATGTCTGCCGAGATAGGATTGGCCAGCGCAACAGGTTCCACGTCCGGATCGAAAATGCCCTGCAGCTTCGGATCGACGAAACTGTAGGTGATCGCCTCGCGATAGCCCCGGGCGCTCAGGTGGCGGCGCAGGTGGCGCGGCGACAGCAGGGTTTCGTCCGCCGCCCCGATGACGAGGTCCGCGTGCACGTGGCTCGCGGGAAGCCGGTTGTAGCCATAGACGCGTGCCAGCTCTTCCAGCAGGTCGGCCTCGATGGCGATATCGAAGCGCCAGCTGGGCACCGTGCAGGTCCAGCCGTCGCCGGTCGCCGTCACGCCCAGACCGAGCCCGGCAAGAATCCGCTCCACCTCGGCGTCGTCCAGCTCGAAGCCGAGCAGTTTACCGATGCGCTCGCGGCGCAGGCTGACGTCGGGACGCGCGGGCATGTGCTGCTGTGCGGTCTGCTCGTTGATGGGGCCCGCCTCGCCGCCGACGATATCGAGCAACAGCTGCGTCGCGCGTTCCATGGCCTGCACCTGCAGTTCGAAGTCCACCCCGCGCTCGAAACGGTGAGAGGCATCGGTGTGCATGCCGTGGGCGCGCGCCTTGCCCGCAATGAGGTGCGGCGTGAAGAACGCCACCTCGAGGAACAGGTTCGTCGTCGACGCGCTGACGGCGGAGTGCGCCCCGCCCATGATGCCGGCCATGGCCCGCGCCTTTGCCTGGTCGGCGATCACCAGGGTGTCGTCACTGAGCTCGACCTCACTGCCGTCGAGCAGCGCCAGTTTCTCGCCCTGCTGTGCGGTGCGCACGACGATACCGCCCTCGAGGCGGTCGAAGTCGAAGGCATGCATCGGCTGGCCGAGCTCCAGCATGACGTAGTTGGTGACGTCCACCACCGCGTCGATGGAACGCAGGCCGCAGCGGCGCAGCTTCTCCTGCATCCACTGCGGGCTGGGGCGGGACACGTCGACTCCGCGCAGAATTCGGCCGGTGAAATGCGGGCAGCGTTCCGGGGCCGCCAGCTCGATGGGAAACGTCTCGTCGGACGTCGCGGGCACCGGGTCACAGGCCACCGCCGCAACCGGGCTATTGTTGAGCAGACCCACCTCGCGGGCGATGCCGCGCACGCCCAGGCAGTCGGCCCGGTTTGGCGTCAGTCCGATCTCGAACACGCTGTCATCCAGGCCGAGGTAGTCGCGCAGGTCGGTGCCGACGGGCGCGTCCGCGGCGAGCTCCATCAGGCCGTCCGCGGCGTCGGACAGGCCCAGCTCCTCTTCCGCACAGAGCATGCCCTCGGACTCGACGCCGCGCAGTTTCGCCTTCTTGATCCTGAAATCCCCGGGCAACAGGCCGCCCACCGTCGCCAGCGGCGCCTTCAGCCCCGGGCGGGCATTGGGGGCGCCGCAGACGATCTGCACGGTACCTGCGCCGGTGTCCACCTGGCAGACCTTGAGCTTGTCCGCGTCCGGGTGGGGCTCGGCACTGGTAATCTCGGCGACGATCACACCGCTGAAGGCGCCGGCGACCGGTTCGATCGCATCGATCTCCAGGCCCGCCATCGTCAGCTGGTGGCCAAGGGCCTCGGTATCGATGGCCGGGCTAACCCACTCGCGCAACCACTGTTCACTGATTCTCACTGTCTGGTACTCCGTACTCTGCTGTCGCCAGCCGGTTAAAACTGCTCGAGGAAACGCAGGTCGTTGTCAAAGAACAGGCGCAGGTCGTTGACGCCGTAGCGCAGCATGGCCAGCCGCTCCACGCCCATGCCGAAGGCAAACCCGGAATATTTCTCCGGGTCGATCCCGGAGAACTCGAAAACCCTGGGGTGCACCATGCCGCAGCCCATCACCTCCAGCCAGCCGGTGTGGCTGCACACGCGACAGCCCGCGCCGCCACAGTTGACGCACTGGATGTCGACCTCCGCCGAGGGCTCGGTGAAGGGGAAGTAGGAGGGGCGGAAGCGCACCACGAGCTCCCGTTCGAAAAATGCCCGCAGGAACTGCCCGATCACACCCTTGAGATCGGCGAAGCTCGACTGCTCGTCCACGAGCAGCCCCTCCACCTGGTGGAACATGGGCGTATGGGTCAGGTCGGAATCGCAGCGGTAGACCCGCCCCGGGCAGATGATCCTGATCGGCGGCTCCTGCGACTCCATCGTCCGCACCTGCACCGGCGAGGTGTGGGTGCGCAGCACGGTGTGGTCGTCGACGTAGAACGTATCGTGCATGGCGCGGGCCGGGTGGTGCGCCGGGATATTGAGCGCCTCGAAGTTGTGGTAGTCGTCCTCCACCTCCGGCCCCTCCACCACCTGGAAACCGATCGAGGCGAAGAAGTCCTCCATGCGCTCCATCGTGCGGGTGACCGGGTGGATGCCGCCGGTGCTCTGCCCCCTTCCGGGCAGCGTCACGTCGATGGTCTCGCCGGCCAGGCGAGCCTCCACTGCCGCGCCCTCAAGCTCGGACTTGCGCGCACCGATCAGGTCCTGCAGTTCCTGCTTGACCACGTTGATTTTCGCGCCGGCCGCGGGGCGCTCCTCGGGCGACAGCTTGCCCAGCCCCTTCAGCAACGCGGTGATCTGCCCCTTCTTGCCGAGGTAGTCGACGCGCAGCCGCTCCAGCGCCTGGCCGTCGCCGGCGGCGGCAATGGCGGCCTTTGCTTCGTTTCCCAGTGTTTCGAGGTCTTCCATCCAGTTACTCTCGGTTTTTTCAGTAAGAGGGCAATGACCGAATCGCCGGCCGTATCCGCGGTATGCCGCGTATCACCGCCGCCCCGTTTTACCCTGACGTAACACCCTTCCCTGTACATCGTCGCTGCCGGCATCCATGCCTCCCGCGACGTACCGTACATCCTGTACATAAAAAAAGAAGGGAAAGAGCCAAGCCCTTTCCCTTCGGTTTTACAGTGTAGCCAGCGATCCCGCGAGCAGCGCCCGCGGCGGGGTGGGCTTAAGCAGCCAGGGCTGCTTTCGCTTGCTCCACGATCTCGGCAAAAGCCGGCTTGTCGTGCACCGCCAGGTCCGCCAGCACGCGGCGATCCAGGGCGATGTCGGCCTTTTTCAGGCCGTTGATCAGTCGGCTGTAGCTCAGGCCGTTGGCACGGGACTGGGCGTTGATGCGCGTGATCCACAGCGAGCGGAACTGGCGCTTGCGCTGACGGCGATCACGGTAGGCATACTGCCCGGCCTTGGTGACCGCCTGTTTGGCGACGCGAAATACCCGGCTGCGGGCACCGTAGTAGCCCTTGGCTTCTTTCAATACTTTCTTATGACGACGATTGGCGACAACGCCTCGTTTAACTCGAGCCATGATAAATTCCTCTTACTGAACTAATGATTAGGCGTCGCGCAGCATGCGCTTTACGGCAGGCACATCGGCGGCGTGAACCGCTGACGTTCCTCGTAGCTGGCGCTTACGCTTGGTGGACATCTTGGTGAGGATATGACTCTTGTAGGCGCTTTTCCGCTTATAGCCCGAACCGGTTTTTTTGAACCGCTTCGACGCGCCGCTGTGAGTTTTCAATTTACTCATTTCGAATTACTCCGCATTTGTGCCTCCGGCTTCTCTATTTTCCGGATCACCTTTGATTAACATTTACACACCGTCAGCGGGCCGTTGGCCGCTTGGTAACTAGGCCCTGAGTAGATTTCAAGGGT
>JAWVYG010000372.1:0-4098 GCA_033722815.1 Halioglobus sp. | reverse complement strand
GATTTCGTCAGATTTGCCGTCACGCCGGCGCACCAAAACTGAGCACCAGTGCGCAGGCAACGCACGGGCAGCCTATCCCTACTTGTACTGCTCCCCGTAACGCAGTGATCAGGGATACTTCTCGCTGTAGTGCCCGTCGCCGGAGGGAAGCAGCGGATCGATGCCCGCCAGGGCCGCGCCATCGTTGGCTTTCAGGAAGGCACTGATCTGTCCTGAAATCTTGTCCGCCGCCGCCACGAGCTGGGCGCTGTTGGGTGCATCGACATTGACGGAACTCGCCGCACTGACGATGGCCTTGACCTGCGGCGACTGCACCTTGCCGCCAATCTCCTCAAGCTTGGCCACCGCGTTCTTCACGCGCTTGGTCATGGCGGTGCGATAGTCGCCGGCTTCTGTCGACAGGCCGAGCCCACGCAGGCTGAACTCGGCGTCCGTGGCGTAACCCACGACATACAGCAGGCGCTTGCGCTCCGGCGTGAGCTGGCGGTTCTCCTCACCACCGCTCCAGAACAGGTTGTGGCGCACCTCGCCCTGTGACCAGGACACCAGTTCGAAGTCGCTGCCCGCCAGGTGCCCGCCGACATTCACCAGCTTCTCGTTCGGTACGGTGTGGCACGCCAGGCAGTTGCGCGCGATCAGGTGAATCTGCGCGGGGCGGATCTGGCCCGCATCGGCCGCGGCCTTGATGCGCGCCTGTTTCTGCGCCTCCGACTCGGCATCGATGCTGCCGCCGGCGTAGTTGCCGTGCCCTTCGACCCAGTCCGCCGCCTCGCCGTGGCAGGACTCGCAGGAGATGCCCGCTATCGGCAGGGCATCCTCGACGGTCTCGCCGACCAGCGTGTAGTGACAGCCGACGCAGAGGCCATCGGGCGCTTCGATGTCATAGATATCCAGCGCATCCGTGATCTCCGTGGCGCGATCACTGGCGGGCAGTTCATCGTACGTCTTGAAGTGGGTAGTATTCTCCCACACCCCGTGTTCGGGCTCGTGACAATCCACGCACTCGTCGCTGCCGATCGTCTTGGTCGGGTCCATCCTGTGAATGGTGGACTCCTCCGCCGCGGCGTTCAAAGCGAGAACGCCGGCCACCAGCACGGCCGCAACGAGGGCAGACATTTTTATGACGTAACGCCGAACAGCCGTTGCCACGTTTTTCATCGCGTACTTCCCCCACACATCCATATTCTGCTTGAAACCGCTGAAACCCGTATCAGAACTTGACCTGCAGCTCCGTCCTGGCGCCCCAGCCCTCGTTGAGATCCTCGCGCTTGACCAGGAAGCCATCCAGGCGCAGCACGAAACGGTTACCGATAGCCTGTTGGAAGCGGGCGGCGATGGCCGCCTGCGCCCGTTCGAGGTCGTCGGTGCTCTCCCTGCCGCCCAGCTCGACAATCACCTGACGCCGGTTGTTCGCGAAGAACTTCTGGTAGCCGATGGCGCCGCCGAAGCTCTCGATGGCGTCGCTGTCCAGCGCAGCACCGTAACCGCCCAGGCCAACGCCGGCGAAGGAGATGCCGACAAGGCCCAGGGCGTTACCGGTGAGGTCGCCGCGCGACGCGGGCTGGTAGTCGTCGATACCCCAGAACACGTTAACGTAGACGTTGTCCAGCGTCTTCACGGGTTGCCAGTTGACCTCGCTGACCAGCAGCGTGCCGTCCGTGGTAAACGGGCCGTCGTCATCCAGTGGTTCGGAGTGCACCAGGCGGAAGGCGGTGTTGATCTTGCCGATACGCTGTACCGCGCTGAGGCCCAGCCAGATACCGTCCTCCGTATCGTCACCCTCTATGCCGACGATGTCGAGGCTCACGGTACTCTTGGGAAAATCCGTCTCGGTAAACAGGCCGAAGAACTGGGCGTCGTCGTCCTCCTGGTTGTTCACCCGGTTGACCTCGTTCCAGGCGTAGAACAGGGACACGCGCGTGGTGTTGCCGCCCGGGATACTGATGTTGTTGCGCGACAGCGCCACCGAATCCATGAAGTCGTTGGCGATCATGCCCTCCTGCGCGAAGACCAGCTGGCGGCCGAATGCGAGGTCCAGGTCGAGCGCCCTGCGCTGCCCCGACGTACGCACCCGCGGGAACAGCTCCGCCAGGTTCAGCTCCATGAACGCCAGGGAGACGTCGAACTCGCCCTCGTTGGACGTGCTGTCGGGATCGAATATGCGCCCCGGAAAGCCGCCCTCCTCCGCCACGCTGTCGTCGCTGAAGTTGCGCACGCCGACGACGATGCGATCAGTCTGGGACAACGACAGCTGGCCGTAGAGATCGGCGCGGTAGGCCCAGGCGCTGGACTCGTCATCGCCGCTGGCGTCGTACTCCAGGTCGATGTAGTCGATCGAGGTGCGCAGTTCCCCCCACACGATCAGGTTGGGCTGCCACACCGCCCCGGTGGGCAGCGTAATGCCCGGCGAGATGTTGCCCGCACCCAGGAAGGTGTCGCCTATCTCCAGGATGGGGCGGACACGCTCCGGCACCGAGTCGATCTGCATCGGCCTGGGCTGGTCCGACAGCGCGCTGCCGGCAGCCAGTGCGGTGGATGGCAGGAGGCATAGATTCACCGCCCCCGCTAGCGCCAGCCCGCGGTAGACAAGGCCGGAAACAGAACAGTGATTATTCATTTTCATTGACTTGTGCTACCGATTGACCAGAGTGGATGTTGAATTCTTTTTCTCTCTGCCAGAGCACCTGGTGCCCCTCTACCACCGCGTCACCGATTTCCTTGGCGCTCATACCGTAGTCGAACCCGACCTCCTGGATGTCCGCCAGCAGGTTGATGGGAATCATGCCCGCGATCAGCTTCACATCCAGTTTGTACGGGCCGTTGCCGGACAGCGCGTCGCCGGCAATCGAGTAGTCCACCAGCCTGTGTTGGCCCGGCAGGATATTCTGCTTGTGCTTGCGTGCGCCGCGCGGCTGGCCGTACACGCCGCTGGGCCGCACTTCCGGGCGCAGGAACGGCAGCGGGTCGATGGACACATTGACGGGAATCACCTGTTCGCGCTCGCCGCCGCGAATGTTGCGGGTCAGGAACTTGCTCTGCAGGGAGAACAGCTGTTCGTCCAGCGGCAGCTCGCCGTTGTGTACGTACAGTGAGTGCAGGTCGCGCAGGTCGCCGTTCGGGTCGAGGTCGCCGGACTGGAACAGCACCTCGCCGTTGCGATCGGTCAGCGTCACGCGCAGGAACACCAGGCGCTCGGCGTCGAAACCGGTCGGCACGCCGTGGCCGTCGGTGCCGTTGCTCACGCGCACCTGGAAGTCGATGCCGTCATCACCGGCGTTCATGACCTCGATATCGCTGAGGCGGTAACCCACCTGCAGGATCTGCTTGCGCTGCGCCTCGATCACACCGAGCAGCTCAATCTGGTCGTTGAGCACCTGGCGCGCCCGCTCGCGGCGTGTCTTGGAGCGCCACTTGCGCGGGAACTTGTACGCCTTGCGGTCTTCCTTCACCTTCGCCTCGAAGGCCTCGGTGCCCCACCACTCGGTGTTCTTGGTCACCGGGTCGCGCCACTCGAACTGCAGCCACTCTTCCAGGGTGGCGAGCTTCTGGGCGTCGGTGTTGTGCGGGAAGATACCGGGGTGGATGACCGAGTAATCCGGCCCCGCGAACATGTGGTTGGTCAGCTTGCGCGGCGAGGTGTGGTAGGGCTTCGCCTTGCCCTGCCCGATCTCTGCGGCGGGACCCTCTTCATAACCGGACACCACGCCGGGCACCCTGCCCATGTGGCAGTCCTGGCAGGTCTCGCCCCTGGCCGCCGACGGGGAGTAGTTGTACTCGCTGTAGGCGTCCTCGAGGCGGAAGCCGTTGCGCAGCCGCACGTCGTGGCACGAGCCACAGAATTCCGAGGTGCTGATCTGCTCGAACTTGACGGCGTCGGAGTGGATGGCGCGGCCGCGCTCGCCGCGCGTCGGGTTGACGCGGCACTTCTTGTCGTCGAGGCACTCCTGCAGCTTGTCGCCGCCGCTGGGACCGAGGACGGGGTCGAAGATATCCCCCTCCACCATCGCCAGGCGGCCGCTGATGCGACCGTAGTTCTTGTCGACCCGGTGGCACACGATACAGGTCACGCCCTCGCGCGAGGTCGGGTGCCGGTCCAGG
>JAWVYG010000371.1:0-4100 GCA_033722815.1 Halioglobus sp. | reverse complement strand
GATCCTCAACCTGTACCGCCGTCTAGGAGACCGCGTGCCGGAGGCATGGCTCCGTTCCTTCGCGCGTTTCCAGAAGAAGCGGCGCAAGCAGGAGAAGGCCGCGGGCAAGAAGCGCCGCAAGCGCAAGCAGCGCCGCCACCGCCAGGAGTCCGCCGCCGCGGGCCGCGCCGGCGATTAGACTCACCGTCCAGATCAGGGCAGAGGTGACGAACACCGCGGCATCGACGCGATTCTGACCAGCCAGCCGGTAGGCATAGCCCAGGGTTACCAGGCCACCAAGGGGGATGACCAGGAGCATCACCGCTGCGGTACGCGTGCTGTACATGAGCCACAAAATGAAGACGAGCAGTTCGGCTGCAGACAGGGCAATGGAAGTCCAGACCAGGAAACGGCGCATCAGGTGTGCTTCAGGACTGAGCGCGGGAGAGGTGGTATCGAGCGTGTCAGGCAACAGCGGTAGTCTCGTGTTCAACTGGCGTCAGAAGGCATCCGGTACACCGTTCGACATCGCGGTGTCGAACATAGCAGGGCCAGAGATCGACTCGGTCGTAAAGATATGGCGCGCCTGGCACGATTCGAACGTGCGACCGCCTGGTTCGTAGCCAGGTACTCTATCCAGCTGAGCTACAGGCGCGTGAGGGGCGACACTATATTGAGGGGGCCCTTATTCGTCAAGGGCTTAGGGTGAATCGGGCTGTACGCCGGCGCTACAACCCGCGGCGGTGGGACAACAAAAAAAGGGCCGCCCTCGCGAGCGGCCCGGGGGCACTGTCTGTCAGTATGCGGCTGACACTTTCATCGGCTGGGCGCGCTTCAGGCGCTCGGCCATGGCCAGGTTGCTGCGCACGGAACGTGCGCGTGGGTTTATACGCTGGGCCGCGTGGAAGTCGGCGATGGCCTCTTCCAGCCGGCCCTGGGCCATGCGCATGACGCCGCGGTTGTTGAGGTGGCTCCAGGCTATCGCCTTGCCGCCGCTGTCCAGCGCCAGGTCACAGGCCTGCTCCGCCTGCACGTACTCGCCCAGCTGGTAGTGGGCGCGGCACAGGATGCCGTAGGCGTCGGAGCGGTAGCTCGTGCGGCGCAGGTCCACCACGCGGTCCTGCAGCAGCGCCACGGCGCCGGCGGGATCGTCACGCTCGAGCGCGCGCTCGGCACGCTCCAGGACGCCGGGTTGCTGCACGGTCACGACCTCGGCGTTGACCCGGCTGTGCCAGGCCAGCAGCAGTACCGTCGCCACCCCGATAACACTGACTACTACCTTGTTGAGTTTCATGATCCCCTCCCTTCGCTATGGGCTCAGTGACCAATCTACGTACTTAATAAATGCATAGCTATTGCTTAAATATATAGTTACTATGCATTTATGCATGATTCAGATTCCATGCGGGACTGGGCGGACATCCGCCTGTTCCTCGCCATCGTCGACAAGGGCAGCCTGGTGGCGGCCTCGGAACACCTGGGCCTCACCCAGCCCACCGTGGGGCGCCGCCTGGCGGCCATGGAGGAGCGCTTCGGCACACCGCTGTTCGTGCGCTCGGGCCGGCGCATGCAGCTCACCGATGCCGGCGAAGGCATCCTGGACAGCGCGCGGCGCATGGAGCGCGAGATGCTCGCCATCGGGCGCAGCCTGGACGCGCAGTCGACGGAATTGAGCGGCGAGGTCACCATCTCGGCCACGGAGGGCACCGGCACCGAGTGGCTGACGCCGGTGCTGATCGACTTCCACCGCCAGTACCCGGAGATCCTGGTCAAGGTGCAGATCGAGAACCGCGCGGTGGACCTGGTGCACCGGGAGGCGGACATCGCCCTGCGCCTGGGGGAGCCGACGCAGCCGGACCTGATCGCACGGCGGCTGGTGACGGTGGGTTTCGGGCTCTATGCCAGCGACGCCTACCTGCGGGACGCCGAGCCCATCGGCTCACTGGACGACCTGCCGCGGCACAAGTTCGTGGGCCTGGATACCAGCCTGTCCAAGGTCAACTTCGAACTGGCGTTCGCCACCGAGGCGGTGCTGGGGGGCGAATACGCCTACCTCACCAACAGCCCGGCGGCGCAGCTGGCGGCGGTGCGCGCGGGCTTCGGCATCGCCGCGATCTCCCACCGCTGGGCGGCCATGGCCGGCGACCTGCAGCGGGTGCTGCCCGACTACACCTCGGCGGAGGTGGACCTGTGGCTGGTCACCCACGAGGAGCTGCGCCACAGCGCGCGCATGCGGGTGATCTTCGATTTCATCGCGGACAAGGTGCTCGCGGACAAGGCGTTGTTCGAGACCGGCACGCCGGGCTGACCCGGGGGCGCCGCGCGCTCAGGCCTCGACCACGCGCCCCAGGGTGGCGTCGCCCATGATCGTGGTGCGGTGGATGACCCGCTCCACGCCGGGTTTGGTGCCGGTGGCGCAGTGCATCGCGCGCCAGTTGTCCCACAGCACCATGTCGCCCGGCTCCCACTGGTGGAAGTAGTGGAATTCCGGCTTGCGGGTATGGTCCACCAGGCGCTGCAGCAGCTCGATGGCCTCGTCGTTGGACAGCCCCGCCTTGTGCGGCGCCACGACGCGCTCGAGGAACTGCTCGCAGATCTCCAGCACCTTGCGCCCGGTGACCGGGTGGGTCACCACGGCCGGGTAGGCCACCTCGGGGAAGTTCGGGTAGTTGATGTCCGAGGGTTTGCGCGGACTGTAGGGCCCGGGCTCGTAGCCGTCGAGATCGACGTAGCGCATGTGGCGGCGCTGCATGCTGAAGGCGTAGGTCACCTCGAGGTTCTCGATCAGCGCCTTGGTCTCGTCGTCCAGTGCGTCGTAGGCCTTGCCGAGGTCGCCGAACCCGGTCATGCCGTCCTCTTCGGCGCAGACCACGCCGCGCAGCAGCGCGCCGCGGTTCGGCTTGCCGGTGTAGTGCAGGTCCATGTGCCAGTCGAGCCGGCCCACCAGCTGCTGCCCCTTGTAGGTGGCGGTCATGTACGCCTCTTTCTCGGGCTCGTTGATCAGCGTGAACAGTTCCGGGTACTCCGCTGATCTCGTCTCGGCGATAGGGTGGATTTCCAGCTCGCCGAACAGGCGGCTGAAGGCGATCTGGTTCGCCGGGTTCACGTCCTGCCCGCGGAACAGCAGGATGCCGTGCTCGTCCCATAGTTCCACCAGCTCCCGCGCCGTGTCGTCGTCGATGGGGGCGCTGATGTCGAAGCCGCCGACTTCGACGCCGACGTTCTTGAGGGGGGTAACGGTCAGGGCCATAGCGCTGCTCCTTTAATCCAGCACGGTGGGGTCTTCGCGGATCTCGCGCCGCGCCATGGCCTCCCACAGGAAGGGAAAGCCGTTGGCGTCGGGCAGGGACGCGCCGGCGACCTGCTCCTCGGTCATGGGCACACCGCCACCGGCCAGCTCCACCTCGTAGGCGCGCTTGGCGCGCCACTCCAGGGTGATGGCGCGCAGGTGGGCCTGGCGCAGGTCCTTGCCCACCACCAGCGAACCGTGGTTGGCGAGCAGCGCCCATTTCGCGTCGCCGAGGGCCCTGGCGGCGGCCAGCGTCTTGTCCTCGTCCTCGAAGGTGCCCTCGTACTCGTTGTACAGCGGCAGCGGGCCGTCCACGTAGGCGCCCGCCTGGTCGTACACCGGCGGCACCTTGTGCATGTTGGCCCAGATGCCGCTCCAGCGGCAGTGGTTGTGGATCACCACGTTGACGTCGGGGCGCAACTCGTGCAGCTGCAGGTGCAGGCCGATGGCCGGGGTGATGTTCCACTCCCCTTCCACCACCTTGCCGCTGTCATCCAGCGTGACGATGTCCGAAGCGCAGACCTCGTCCCAGGCCAGCTCCCAGGGGTTGGACAGGATGCGGCCATCGGCCAGGCGGTAGGTGATGTGCCCGGCGATGTGCTCGTTCCAGCCCTCCTTGAACAGCATGCGGCACATCAGCGCCACCTGCGCCTGCTCGGTCATGTCCGGCAGCAGCGCGCGGCGCCCGGGATTGGGCGCGAACAGTTTCAGGACTTCTTCGTTGGTGCCGGTCAGTGCGGCCATTATGCGTTCCTCCCGTTACCGCTGCGGCTTACTCGGCGAGGCCCTGGGGGGCGTTGAAGAACAGCCGGATCGGCCACTCGCTGCCCTC
>JAWVYG010000370.1:0-4110 GCA_033722815.1 Halioglobus sp. | reverse complement strand
GCTCACCGCGGTATCCCGGGTGAGTATGCAGCTGATGCCGGCCTTCCTTGGCCTGCTGATGCTGGTGGTCGACCAACTGCTCCGGCAACGGTATAAACCAGGTACGGTAGCTTGACTGGCGGAGCCCGCGGGCAGAGGGCGCTCCGAGGGTGCCCGTGCTGCATTCCGTTCGAGGGTGTGAAGCTACAACACGCTGACGCCTGAATTGTCCCCGTTGCCTGCAGCAAGCCGGCGAGCATCACGAAAGTGCGGGAATCACCGCCGATTAAGACAAAGGGTCAGGTCTCCCATTGCCCACGAGTCGTACCGATGGGACAGGGCGTGGTAATTGGGAGACCTAAAACAAAGGGTCAGGTCTCCCATTTCCCACGAGTCGTATCGATGGGACAGGGCGTGGTATTTGGGAGACCTGACCCCGTGGGGCGTGACCCCGTGGGGCGCCACCGCGGAGGTGACGGGTCGTGGACCAGCTCGGCGCGCATGTCGCGTATTGTCATGCCGGTCAGGGCTGCACGAACTCCGTGACCTCCAGGTTGAAGCCCGACAGGGCGTTGAAGCGCAGCGGCGCCGACATCAGGCGCATCTTGCCGATATTCAGCCGCTTCAGGATCTGCGCCCCGGTACCGATGACGCGGTAGTTCTGTATGCCCCGTGCGTTATCCGGCCCCGCCGGCTTGGGCGGCTCCGGGAACTGCATGACCTCGGCGAGTTGCTGCCGCGTATCCAGCGACTGGCCGATCAGTACCACCGCGCCCTTGCCCTCGTCGGCGATGTGCTGCATGGCGCGGCGGTAGGACCAACCTTCACCGGCGCCCTCTATCCGGGTGCCGAGCACATCGCGCAGCGTGTTCACCGTCTGCACGCGCACCAGTGTCTCCGCGTTCTCATCTATGTCGCCGCGGGTCAGTGCGAAGTGCAGGGTGTCGTCGATCTGGTCGAGGAAGGTATGCAGTTCGAACTCGCCGAACTCGGTATCCACAGTTTTACAGTCGCACAGCTCCACCGATTGCTCGTGCAGTGAGCGGTACTCGATCAGGTCGGCGATGGTGCCAATACGCAGGTCGTGCTTGCGCGCAAACTCCTCCAGCTGCGGTCGGCGCGCCATTGTACCGTCCTCGTTCATGATCTCGACGATCAGTGCGGCGGGCTCGAAACCGGACATGCGCGCCAGGTCCACGCCGGCCTCGGTGTGGCCTGCGCGGCGCAATACGCCGCCGGGTTTGGCGACCAGCGGAAAGATGTGCCCCGGCTGCAGGATGTCCGCCGGTTTCGCGTCCGGGGCCACCGCCTGCAACACGGTGTGAGCGCGCTGCACGGAGCTGATGCCGGGCCCCTTGCGGTCCGCGGCATCGATGGAGACGGTGAAGTTGGTTTCGTGTTGTGAACGATTGTCGCGCACCATGAGCGGGAGCTGCAGCTGCCGGGCGCGTTCCTCGGTGATGGGCATGCAGATCAGCCCGCAGGCCTCGGCCGAGAAGAAGGTGATGATCTCAGGGGTCACTGCCTCCGCGGCGATGATCAGGTCGCCCTCGTTCTCCCGGTCCTCGTCGTCCATCAGGATGACCATCTTGCCGCCGCGGATGTCGTCCAGTATGTCGGGTACGCTGCTCAGGGCCATGGCTTGTCCCTCGTCCGTCGCCGTTCAGGCCAGCTCGATGGCAACCGCCGTGGCCTCGCCGCCGCCGATGCACAGGGCGGCGACGCCGCGCCCCAGGCCGCGCTTTTTCAGCGCGTACATCAGGGTGACGATGATGCGCGAGCCGGTCGATCCGATGGGGTGCCCCTGCGCGCAGGCGCCGCCGTTGACGTTGACTTTCGCGTGGTCCAGCCCCAGCTCGTCGATGGCCAGCATGGTCACCATCGCGAAAGCCTCATTGATTTCAAACAGGTCCACGTCCGCCACGCTCCAGCCGGTCTTGTCCAGCAGCGAGCGGATGGCGCCGATCGGCGCCAGGGTGAACTCGCCGGGCGCCTGACTGTGGCGGGCGTGGCCGACGATGCGCGCCATGGGCGTCAGGCCCTTGTCCAGTGCAGTTCGTTCGCGGGCGATGAGCAGGGCGCTGGCGCCGTCGGAGATGGAGCTGGCGTTGGCGGCGGTGATGGTGCCGTCCTGCGCAAACGCGGGGCGCAGCTTCGGGATGCGCTCGACATCCGCCCGGTGCGGCTGCTCGTCGTCTTTAACCACGTTCTCGCCGCGTCGGGTCTTAACCGTGACCGGCACGATTTCGTCCTCGAGGTCACCTTCTTCGATGGCGCGCTTCGCGCGCGCCAGCGACTCCAGGGCGTAGGCATCCATCTGCTCCCGGGTGATGCCGCGCTCGTCGGCCGTCTCCTGGGCGAAGCTGCCCATGGCGCGACCGGTGTAGGCATCCTCCAGGCCGTCGGTGAACATGTGGTCAATGAGCCCCGTGTCGCCGGTGCCGACGCCGCCGCGGGCGCCGGGCAACATGTGCGGGGCGCGGCTCATGCTCTCCATGCCGCCCGCGATCACCAGGTCGTTGGTGCCCGCGACGATGCTGTCATGGGCGTAGATGGCGGCCTGCATGCCGCTGCCGCAGGCCTTGTTGACGGTAACCGCGCCGGCGGTGGTGGGGATGCCCGCTCCGATGGCGGCCTGGCGCGCGGGGCACTGCTTGAGCCCCGCAGGCAGTACGCAGCCCATGTACACCTCGTCGATAGTACCGGCATCGACGCCGGCGCGCTCGATCGTGGCGCTGATCGCCGTACTGGCCAGCTCCGGGGCGGGCACCAGCGACAGCGCGCCCTGC
Source organism: Halioglobus sp. (assembly GCA_033722815.1). Lineage (GTDB taxonomy): Bacteria > Pseudomonadota > Gammaproteobacteria > Pseudomonadales > Halieaceae > Marimicrobium. Next base: position 1,342 of record JAWVYG010000370.1, on the reverse strand, counting down.
AGGCCGCCCATGGGCGTGCGCGCACCGTCGATGATAACTACTGAATCACTACTCATTTGGAAACTCCAGCGTTGCGGATTGTGTCTGGCGATAACGCCGCGCGGTAAAGCGGTGGAAATTGCGCGGCGAAACAGTAATTTACAGGGCCGCCAATTTAGCCACACACGCTGCCGATACTCAAGATTGCGCCACCGTGCCCGGATCGAACAGCTTGCCCCGCACGGCCTCCCGGTACTGCAGCGGGCTCATGCCGCTGAGGCGTTTGAACAGCTGGGAGAAGTAGCTGACATCCTGCAGCCCGACCTGCCAGGCGATATCGCCCACGTGCAGGTTGGAGTGGCGCAGCAGCTCCCTGGCGCTCGCCACGCGCAGGGACTGGAGGTAGGCCATGGGTGTCACGCCGGTGGCGCGCTTGAAGCGGCGATGCAGCGATCGCGGGTTCAGGTCGAGTTTCCCCGCCAGCTCCTGCATGGACAGGGGTGTGGCCAGGTGCTGCTGCAGCAGCTGCTGCGCCTGCGCCACCACCTCGTCGCGGTGGGCGCTGTCCGCCGCGTTCTGGTAGGCCGCGGCCTGGAAGCTGCGGCGTATCTCCGGCGAGAACTGGTTCTCGATGCCGCGCGCGATGCGCGGGCCGAACCAGCCCTCGATGATGTGTACCATCAGGTCGGCGATGGAATTGACGCTGCCCACGCAGAAGATGTTGTCGCTCTGCGTGATCAGGTGGTGGGTGCGCAGGTCGACCTGGGGGTAGCGTCGCGAGAACGGCCGGAAGTAGTTCCAGTGCGTGGTGGCCGGCCGCCCGTCGAGCAGTCCCGCCTCGGCCAGCAGGAAACTGCCGCTGCCGACGCTGCAGATCATCCCGCCGCTGCCGGCCTGTCGGCGCAGCAGTGCCAGCTGTGCGCGCATGGCGTTGACGGTGGGCAGGGGATTGCGCCAGATCGCGGGCAGCAGCAACAGGTCCGTCGGTCCGATCTCCTCGTAACCCATGTCCGGTTTCAGCACCAGGCCGCTGCTCAGCTGCAGTTGGCGCCGGTCGGATCCGGCGATGCGAAAGCGCACCTGCGAAGCGCCACGCTCACCCACGCTGGCCATCTGGCTGGCCGCACGCATGATCTCCATCGGCAGCGTAACGCTGGTGGCCAGGGCATGGGGGTAGAGCAGGGCGACGATATCGTACATAGGCCGTGGCGCCGGACGCTTGTGTGAGTCGTTGTGGTTGTCCAAAATACCATAAAAACTGGCTGATATGCCATGACGCCGAAAGATCTGCGACCCTACACTGGCGACTGTCACGGTTGCAGACAGCGGGGGTTACATGGGCAGGCAGCGCCTACCGGTCATC
>JAWVYG010000369.1:0-4120 GCA_033722815.1 Halioglobus sp. | reverse complement strand
GTCGATGCGCAGATCCGCCGGATTGATCTCGATATCGAGGTCATCGTCGATCTCGGGCGAGACGAACACTGCGGCAAAGGAGGTATGCCGGCGGTTGCCGGAATCAAACGGCGACTTGCGCACCAGCCGGTGGACGCCCGTTTCGGTGCGCAACCAGCCGAAGGCGTACTCGCCGTCAAATTTCACCGTGGCGCTCTTGATACCCGCGACCTCACCGCCGGACGCCTCGATAAGCTCCGCCTTGAAGCCCTTCGCCTCACCCCAGCGCAGGTACATGCGCAACAGCATCTCGGCCCAGTCCTGGGCCTCGGTACCGCCGGAACCGGCCTGGATATCGAGGTAGGCGTTATTAGCGTCCATCTCGCCGGCGAACATGCGGCGGAATTCGAGCTGCTCCAGCTGCTTCAGCATACCCGTGATATCGGCTTCTACCTCGGCGACAGTACCCTCGTCGTCCTCCGCGGCCGCAAGCTCGAGCAGGTCGCGCGAATCGGTCGCGCTCGCGTCGAGCGTCTCGATGGTCTGGACGATGGCTTCCAGCGAGGCGCGTTCACGCCCCAGTTCCTGGGCCCGCTGCGCGTCGTCCCAGACACTGGGCTCGGCCAGTTCCAGCTCTACTTCGGCCAGGCGTTCTTTGCGCTGGTCAAAGTCAAAGATACCCCCTAAGCACGTCAGTGCGCGCCTCGATGTCTTTCAGCTGGGTCAGTAGCGGGTTAATCTCAAGCATGTCGGTTCAACCGGTCCGTCGAAAAGCGGGCAATTCTACCCCACCCGCATTGCCCGCGACAGGGCTAAAGCGCACCGCGGTAGTCAGAACTGGTTCAGCAGGGCACCGATCAGCATCACCTGCGGCACCGTGACCAACGGCAGGCACAGGGCGACTTTCCAGGACTGGGTGGTGTCGCGAATCGACATAACCTCCGTGTAATCGGTGGCGACACCGGCCATGAGGAAGGTGAAGCTGTTGCCGGGCGCGCCGGCGCGGTTCATCAGGTCCGCCGCTATCGGCGTGGAGCCCTCGGAGCACACCTCGATCACCGTGGTCGCCAGCAGGGTCAGCCACAGCCCGCCCAGGGTGGCCCCGAACCAGGTGGCGAAAGCGTCTTCGGGGACCAGTGCCCGAATCAGGCCGGCCAGCACCAGCCCGAACAGGGACCAGCGGATGACCACCCGGGAGCCCTGGAAGCCCTCGCGAATGACGTCGGCGGTACCGGACAGCGAGAAGCGCACACTCTGGCGAAACTCGCGCAGCATCACGGGTACCGGCTGACTCTCGCCGAGCTGCCCCGCCCAGGGATTGGCCGGCAGCTGCCCGGCGTGCACCAGGCGGTCGAAGATCGCGCCGGTCACTATGCCTATCACCAGCGACAGGACGATGAACAGCAGTGTCCAGCTGACACCGATCAGCCCGAACAGGATCAGCGTCAGCGAGAAGGAATTCCACGGGCTAGCCAACAGGAAGGCCATCACCTGCCCGGAGCTGGCGCCGCGCTCGTAGAGCTTCATCCCCACGGCGAGGATGCCGTGGCTGCACAGGTCGAGAAACACGCCGGCGAAGGTGGCACGGAACAGCCCGTTCAGCCCGCCGTCGCGCCCCAGCAGCCCCATCACCAGCTCGCGCGGCACCCTTGCGAGGATGCCCACGAAAATCACGCCGATGAGGATGCCCCACCACATGCGGTTCAGCAGCTCGAAGATACCCATCGAGAACAGCGACAAGGGCGAGCCGTGGTCGTGCGCCATGAAAGCACCGATTGGGTAGGCCACGGCGACGATCGTCAGGCTGATCCACAGCAGCCAGTCGCGGCGCTCAGGCGTCTCGCAGCAGCTGTCCTCGGCCGGCGCCTCGGTCGCGCAGCAGGGGGACTCCGTCTGCCGTGTGCTGGCCTCGGGTTCGCCGTGACAGGACTGGCTCACCCGCCCTCTCCCGCCCCGGCGAGGTCTTCCAGGATGGCGCACTCGGGCCCCTCGTCACCGCGGCAGCGGCTCGCCATTTCCTCAAGCACCGTCTGCATGGCAACCAGCTGCTCGATACGCTGCTGCAACTGGCGGCTCTTCTCCAGCACCAGCTCGCGGGCGTGGCGGCTGTGGCGGCGGCTGTCGCGCAGCAGTCCCAGCAGCTGCCTGCACTCCTGCAGGTCGAAACCCACGTCGCGCGCCCGGGCCAGGAAGTGCAGCTCCTCCACCGCCTTGTGGTCGTACTGGCGGTAGCCGTTGTCGCCGCGCGCGGCGGGCGCGATCAGGTCGATCTGTTCGTAGTAGCGGATGGTCTTGGCGCTGAGCCCGCTCTGGCGGGCGGCTTCGGAGATATTCACGGGCACCTCACAAGCTGTTGGTCGATCTCACGGTACCAATGTAAACCTTCCAGTTGCTAGAAGGTCAAGGACTCCTTGAGCCACATACGGAACTGGCCCCAATTGCCGGTGCTTCGCCCGAAACAATCAGGTCGCGATTAGCGGCAAAGACGAACGCGGGGCTTTCCGCGAGGACTGATCGAATCCCTATTTTTTCGCGCAGCGAAAAAATGGTTGAGTTCCGCAGCGGCCGCGGTCGTCTTTGCCGCTGCGACCGTTGCGGGCGAAGCACCGGCAGTTGGGGCCTACCGGATGAGCACAACCTTTCGACAAGCAAATCGGTCACAAGGCCCTGGTCTTGGAGTTGCGATACAGCTCAGGCCGGAACGATATGCTCCACCATCAGCTGTACCGAGCGACGGCCGCGGAACTCGTTGACATCCAGCCGGTAGGCCAACTCGACCTCCTGCACCGACTCGTCCGGCCAGGTGTCCAGGTCGACGTTAAAGGCGATGGCGTCGACGGCCGCGTCGGCGCCCGCGGGCTGCAGCACCAGCTTGAGGTGCTTCTCACCCACCAGGCGCTGGTTGAGCACGCGGAAGCGGCCGTCGAAAACCGGTTCCGGGAAGTGCTGTCCCCAGGGTCCGGCGAAGCGCAGGGTTTCCGCCAGCTCCAGGTTGAAGTCCGCGGCGCCCAGTTGACCGTCCGATTCGACGACTGCCTGCAGCTCGACATCCTCCGCATGGCGCGTCACCTCGTCGACGAAGGCGCTGGAGAACGCGTCCAGGGAGTCGCGCGGCAGGGTGAGCCCCGCCGCCATGGCATGACCGCCGAAACGGGTAATCAGGCCCGGATGGCGGGTTGCGACGGCGTCGAGAATGTCGCGCACATGGATACCGCTGATGGAGCGGGCGGAACCCTTCACCTCGCCGTTGTCGCCGTCTGCGAAAGCGATCGTAGGCCGGTGCAGGCGGTCCTTCACCCGCGAGGCGAGGATACCGATGACACCCTGGTGCCAACCCTCCTGGTACAGGGTCAGTGCCAGTGGCGGCTGTTCGGCAGCCATTTCCGGCATGGATGCAATTATTTGCATAGCCTCCTGCTGCATACCCTGCTCGATCACGCGGCGGTCCTGGTTGAGGTGGTGCAGGCGCGCGGCGTGCATCTGCGCGGTCGCGGGGTCGTCGCTGAGCAGGCACTCGATACCGATGGACATATCGTCCAGGCGACCGGCGGCATTGATGCGCGGTCCCACCGCGAAGCCCAGGTCTGCCGCTACCAGGCTGTGGCGCTGGCGCGACGCCACCTGCAGCAGGGCCTCGATGCCCGGACGGCCCCGGCCGGCGCGAATGCGCCGCAACCCGGCATCGACAAGAATGCGGTTGTTCTGGTCCAGCGGCACCACGTCGGCCACCGTTCCCAGCGCCACCAGATCGAGACACTCCGCAAGGCTGGGCTCGGAGCGGCTGGCGAACCAGTCGCGCCGGCGCAGCTCCGCTCGCAGGGCCGTCATCACGTAGAAGATCACCCCTACCCCTGCGAGGTTCTTGCTGGGGAAGTCACAGCCGGGCTGGTTGGGATTGACGATAACGTCGGCGGCGGGCAGTTCCGCACCGGCCAGGTGATGATCCGTTATCAGCGTGCCGATGCCCAGCTCGCGGGCCAGTTCGACCCCCTCGTGACTGGAGATACCGTTGTCCACGGTAATGATGAGGTCGGGCGAACCGCCCGCCGCCAACTGCACGATTTCCGGCGTCAGTCCGGAGCCGTACTCGAAGCGGTTGGGCACGAGGTAGTCGACGTTCGCGGCGCCGAAGGCGCGCAGC
>JAWVYG010000368.1:0-4120 GCA_033722815.1 Halioglobus sp. | reverse complement strand
GGACGCGGCCATGCTGATCAATGTGAAGGGCGTGTGGCAGGCGAGCAAGGCGGTGGTGGATCACCTGCGCGCGGCCGGTGGAGGATCGATCATCAACATATCGTCGCTGGCAGCCGTGTTCGGCTTGCCTTACGGCCTCGACTATGTCGCCTCCAAGGCGGCGGTGATCGGCATGACGCGCGGCATGGCGCGGGAGCTGGGGAATGACAATATACGCGTCAACGCGGTGGCGCCCTCGGCGGTCATGACAGAGGGCACGGAAGAGTTCTTCGGCGAGAAATTTGACAAGGCCAAGGGCGTCATCGCTTCCGGGCAGCTGATCAAACGCAACCTGGAACCTCAGGACCTGACCGGCACCATCGTCTACCTCGCCTCGGACGCCAGCGCGCTCGTGACGGGCCAGACGCACATGGTCGACGGCGGCTCCTGGTTCCTCTGAGGCGGCCGGAGGGCGGTAGCAGCCATGACAATTGCAGCGACGTTCCCGGAGATTCGCAGCGCGGTGGCAAAGCTGTGCGCGGGTTTTGCCGGCCAGTACTGGCGCGACTGCGACAGGGAGCGCCGCTATCCCACCGAGTTCGTGACTGCGCTGTCCGAGGCGGGCTATCTTTCCGTATTGATCCCCGAAGAGTACGGCGGCAGTGGCCTGCCGCTTGGTGCAGCCTGTGCGGTGCTGGAGGAAATACACCGCAGCGGCGGCAACGGTGCCGCGTGCCACGCGCAGATGTACACGATGGGCACGCTGCTGCGGCACGGCAGCGACAGCCAGAAACGTGAGTTTCTGCCCGCGATCGCGACCGGCGAGCTGCGCCTGCAGGCATTCGCCGTCACCGAGCCGGGCAGCGGTACCGATACGTCACGCATCACCACGACGGCGGTCAGGGACGGCGACGACTACGTCATCAACGGGCAGAAGATGTTTATCTCGCGCACCGAACACTCGGACCTCATGGTGTTGCTGGCGCGGACCAGCGGCCGCGAGGAGGGCGCCAGGCACACCGACGGCATGTCGGTTTTCGTCGTGGATATGCGGCAGGCGGTGGGGCAGGGCCTTACCGTGCAACCCGTCGATACGATGATGAATCACGCCACCACCGCGCTGTTCTTCGATGACCTGCGGGTGCCGGCACAGAACCTGGTGGGTGCGGAGGGCGACGGGTTTCGCTGTATCCTCGACGGCCTCAACGCGGAGCGCATCCTGATCGCGTCGGAATGCATCGGCGACGCCCGCTGGTTCGTCGACAAGGCCTCCGGCTACGCGCGCGAGCGCGAGGTGTTCGACCGACCCATCGGTGCCAACCAGGGCGTGCAGTTCCCTATCGCCCGCGCCCACATCCAGACCGAGGCGGCGGCCCTGATGGTGCGCGAGGCCGCGGCCCTGTATGACGCGGGCGAGCCCGCCGGTTCCGAGGCGAACATGGCGAAACTGCTCGCGTCGGAAGCCTCGTGGGCCGCCGCGGATACCTGTATACAAACCCACGGTGGCTACGGCTTCACCGCCGAGTACGACGTGGAGCGCAAGTTTCGCGAGACCCGCCTGTACCAGGTGGCGCCGATCTCCACCAACCTGATCCTGTCGCACATCGGCACCCGCGAACTCGACCTGCCGAGGTCATTCTGATGCCCCTGCCACTGCAGGATGTGCTGGTCGTCGCGCTGGAGCAGGCGGTCGCGGCGCCCTATTGCAGCTCGCGCCTGGCCGATGCCGGCGCGCGCGTGATCAAGGTCGAGCGCGCCGAGGGCGATTTCGCCCGCGCCTATGACCATGTCGCCGAGGGCGAGAGCGCCTACTTCGTCTGGCTCAACCGCGGCAAGGAATCGGTGTGCCTGAATATCAAGGATGAGCGCGATGCCGACCTGCTAACGCGCATACTCGCCCACGCCGATGTCTTCATCCAGAACCTCGCACCCGGGGCCGCGGCCCGCGCGGGATTTGACTCCGCGCAGCTGCGGCAGCGCCACCCGCGCCTGATCACGGTGGATATTTCCGGCTACGGTGACTCGGGGTCCTACCGCGACATGAAAGCCTACGACCTGCTGGTGCAGTGTGAGACCGGGCTTGCCTCCATAACCGGCGCACCCGAACGCCCGGGCCGGGTGGGGGTATCGGTGTGCGATATCGCCTGTGGCATGTATGCCCATGCCGCGGTCCTCGAGGCGCTGCTGCAGCGCAAGCGCACCGGCTGCGGCAGTGGGCTCTCCGTTTCGCTGTTCGATGCGCTGGCCGACTGGATGACCGTGCCGCTGCTGCACCAGCAGTACGGCGGCGCTGCCCCGCAGCGCGTGGGGCTGAACCACCCGTCGATTGCCCCCTACGGCGCCTACGACTGCAGCGGTGGCGAACAGGTCGTGATCTCCATACAGAACGAGCGCGAGTGGGCCAGGTTCTGTGCGGACGTGCTGGGCAGGCCCGGGCTGGCCGTTGACCCGCGCTTCGACAGCAACGTGGTGCGCTGCGCCAACCGCGCTGCGCTGGACATTGAAATCGGCGCCGTGTTCGGCGCGTTGTCGCGCGAGGAGCTGGCGCAGCGCCTGCGCGAGGCGCGCATTGCCTTCGGTGCGGTCAACAGCGTCGCCGACCTGTTGCAGCACGAGCAGTTGCGCCGCCAGTCCGTGGACACACCCTCCGGCCCGGTGCAGTTGGTGGCCCCCCCCGCTCGCACCGTCGGTGAGGCGGTATCGTGGCGCCCGGTGCCGGCGGTGGGGCAGCACAGCGCGGCGGTGCGCGACGAGTTTGCCCCCGATGCCTGAACCACTGCTGCGGCGGGCAGCCGGGGCAGCGCGATGAGTCCGGGCGAGGACGACAGTTATACCGACGACTACAGCGCGTGGCTGGGCAAGACGCAGATCCTCGAGGAGACCATCAGCGCAATACCGGTGGCGAGGTTGTCCGCCGCGCTGGGTTACCCGCTGAGCCTGGCGTCGGCGGGCGACGCGCTGCCGCCCTGCTGGCACTGGCTGTATTTCAACGAGGCGGCACCCGCTGGCAAGATTGCGCTCGACGGACACCCGCAAAGGGGCGGGTTCCTGCCGCCGGTGGCGCTGCCGCGGCGCATGTGGGCCGGCAGCCGCCTGCACTTCCATGCACCGCTGCGCGTCGGTGACAGCGCCCGCCGCGAGTCCACGATCACCGGCATCGAGGCTAAACGCGGGCGCAGCGGCGAGCTGCTGTTCGTGACGGTGGAGCACCGCGTGCTGGTGGACGGGTGCCTGTGTCTCGAGGAGCAGCAGGATCTCGTCTACCGCGGCGGGGAGGGTGTTGCGCGCTCTGCTCCCGCGCAGCCACCGCAGCCCGCACAGTGGACGCGGACAGTGCAGCCGGACCCGGTGCTGCTGTTCCGTTACTCCGCCCTGACGTTCAATGCACACCGCATCCACTATGACCGCGACTACGCCGTCGGGCAGGAGGGGTACAGGGGGCTGGTCGTGCACGGCCCCCTGATCGCGACCCTGTTGCTGGACCTTGTGCACCGCAACGTGCCGGACGCCCATGTGGCGTCCTTCGATTACCGCTCGCTGGCGCCACTACAGGACGTCGAGCCTTTCAGGGTGTGTGGCAGCGAGGCGGCGGGGAGTGTGGACCTGTGGGCCGAGTCAGGCGCCGCCGGCCTGGCGGCGCAGGGGCGCGTACAACTGCTCTGAAGTGGTGCCGGGCTGCGGCACCCGCGCGGCGCTAGTGGCTGCGCCGGCGGGACAGGCCGATGCCGGCCAGCCCCAGGCCAAGCAGGGCGAGAATGCCCGGCGCGGGTACGCCGGGCGGGTCCTGGCTGACCAGCACCTGGCCGCGAATTTCTCCGCCTGGCCAGGTCGCCGTGTGCAGGTTGATGTACCACAGGCCGCCCAGCAGGTCGGCGGCCTGCAGGTCACTGATCACCGCGCTGCCCATCGTGCTGCCGCTGGCGCCACTGACAGGGCCGAGGCTGACCTGGACGCCTGCATTCTGCGTCGGCAGGGCCGGGCCGTGGAAGTGTCCTATGAAGACGGGCGTGAGCAGCCCCGCCCAGCTGATATCCCAGGAGAACAGGTTCGAGGTGTCGTCCAGCGTCATGGTCGCGGAGCCGGTACCCGGGCTGCCGGTTCCTGCGCCGGCATTGGCCTGCGCGCCGTCCAGGCTGGCTTC
>JAWVYG010000367.1:0-4128 GCA_033722815.1 Halioglobus sp. | reverse complement strand
ACCTCTGCGATCACCGCCGCCTCGGCGCTTCCTGCACGTGATGCGAGGGCGCGCTGGAAACCCCGTGGGGCGTCCTGCTCGCCGGCGCGCTGCTCAAGCGAGGAAAGGGAATTCCGTGCCCTGCGCTCGGCGACCTCGGCGGCCTTGCGCGCCAGGATGCGGCGCAGGATGGTGGGCGGGGAGGACACCGGCTCAGGCCTCGCCGCGCATGAGCTGCGTGAAATCGACGAAGGACTTCAGCTTCTCCGCCGCCTGGCCGCTGGCCAGCACGTCTTCCGCCAGCGCGACGCCCTCGGCGAGACTCCCCGTGACACCGCTGACATAGAGCGTGGCCCCGCCGTTCAGTGCGAGCATATTCGCGGCCTTGCCGGCCGCCTCGCCGGCGGCACCGCCAAGCGCGGCGCGGATCAGCTCGGCGGATGCGGCGGCGCCGCTTACCGAGAGCCCGTCGAGGGAGCGCTGCTCGATGGCGAAGTCCGCGGGCGCAATCTCATAGCTGGTGATGCCACCGGCCTTCAGCTCGGTCACCCGGGTCGGCGCGGCGATGGAGATTTCGTCCAGCCCGTCGGCCGAGTGCACGATCATGGCATGCTCCGCGCCGAGCATCTGCAGCACTTCGGCCATGGGGCGGCACAGGTCGGCTGAAAATACGCCGATGACCTGCCGAGTGACACCGGCCGGATTGGTCAGGGGCCCGAGGATATTGAACACCGTGCGCATGGCCAGCTCCTTGCGCGGGCCGATGGCGTAGCGCATGGCGCTGTGGTGCGCAGGCGCGAACATGAAGCCGACGCCCACCTCCTCGATCGCACGGGCCACCTGCTCCGGGTCGAGATCCAGGGGCATGCCGAGTTCCGACAGCACGTCGGAGCTGCCGCTCGTGCTGGAGACGCCGCGGTTGCCGTGCTTGGCGACGTGGGCGCCGCCGGCGGCCGCGACAAAACACGACCCGGTGGAGACATTGAACAGGTTGGCCCCGTCCCCACCCGTGCCCACCAGGTCGACCAGGTGCGGGCAGTCGACCGCGACCGGCGTGGCCAGTTCGCGCATGACCTGTGCGGCGCCGGCAATTTCATCCACGGTTTCGCCCTTCATGCGCAGGGCCACCAGCAGGGCGCCGATCTGGGCGTCGGTCGCCTCGCCGGACATGACCTCGTGCATCACCGAGGCCATCTCGTCCCGCGCCAGGTTGCCACCTTCCACGATGGCGGCCAGAGCCTCCTGAATCGTCATGCTAACCCCCTACTGTTCGAGAAAATTGCGCAGCAGATCGTGACCGTGCGCCGTCAGTATAGACTCCGGGTGAAACTGCACACCCTCCACCGCCAGCTCGCGGTGCTTGAGGCCCATGATCTCGTCGACCTCGCCGTCCTCGGTTTCGGTCCAGGCGGTAACTTCGAGGCATTCGGGCAGGCTCTGCCGGGCGACCACGAGGCTGTGGTAGCGCGTCGCCTCGAAAGGCTGGCTGAGCCCGGCGAACACGCCTTCGCCCCGGTGGTGTATCGGCGATGTCTTGCCGTGCATGACGCGGCGCGCGCGCACCACCTCGCCGCCGAACACCTGGCCGATGCTCTGGTGGCCGAGACAGATGCCCAGCAGCGGCACCCTGCCAGCGTACTCGCGGATCACGTCCATGGAGATTCCCGCCTCGTTGGGGGTACAGGGGCCGGGCGAGATGACGATCTTCTCCGGCGCCAGCGACTCGATATCGGCGACCGCAATCTCGTCGTTGCGCACCACGTGCACCTCGGCGCCCAGCTCGCCCAGGTATTGCACCACGTTGTAGGTAAATGAGTCGTAGTTGTCGATCATCAGTAACATATCACTCTCCCCCCAGTACCATGGACGCAGCGCGGAACATCGCCCGCGCCTTGTTGTGCGTTTCCATCCACTCCAGCCGCGGGACGGAGTCGGCCACCACGCCGCCGCCGGCCTGCACGTACAACGTGCCGTCCTTGATCACGGCGGTGCGAATGGCGATGGCCGTGTCCATATCGCCGGCCCAGGAGATGTAACCCACCGCGCCGCCGTACACGCCGCGCTTGACCGGTTCCAGCTCATCGATGATTTCCATGGCGCGGATCTTCGGGGCGCCACTGAGGGTGCCCGCGGGCAGCGTGGCGCGCAGCACGTCGATGGCCGACTTGCCGGGTTTCAGCCTGCCGTTGACGTTGGACACGATGTGCATGACGTGCGAATAGCGCTCCACCACCATCTTGTCGGTCAGCTCCACCGAGCCGGTCTCGGCGATGCGCCCGACATCGTTGCGGCCCAGGTCGATGAGCATGAGGTGCTCGGCAATTTCCTTCGGGTCGGCCAGCAGCTCACGCTCCATCGCCAGGTCCTCCTCGTCGGAGTGGCCGCGGCGCCGCGTGCCCGCGATCGGACGCACGGTCACGATACCGTGCTCGAGGCGCGCCAGGATTTCCGGCGACGAGCCGACGATATGGAAGTCCTCGAGGTCGAGGTAAAACATGTAGGGTGAGGGGTTGAGGTTGCGCAGGGCGCGGTAGAGGTTCAGCGGCGGCGCGTCAAAGGGGACGCTCATGCGCTGCGAGGGCACGACCTGCATGACATCGCCGGCCAGCACGTACTCCTTCACCTTCTCCACCGCCTGTTCATACACCGGCTGGGTGAAATCGGACTGCGCCTCGCGTTCCAGCGTCGCCGAGTCCGCCGCGTCCAGGGACACCTCGGGCAGCGGCGGCATGGGCTGGCGCAGTTTCGCCACCAGCTCGTCCAGCCTGGCCTCGGCGGACGCCAGCGCGCCCTCCTCGTCAGGATCGACATTCACCACCAGGCGGATGGTGCCCGCCAGGTTGTCGAACACCAGCACCTCCTCGGACAGCATCAACAGAATGTCCGGCGTGCCCATGCGGTCCGGCGGCATCCCGGCGCGCAGGCGCGGCTCGACGTAGCGCACCGTGTCGTAGCCGAAATACCCGACCAGGCCGCCGTGGAAAACTGGCAGGTCGTCGCGTGGCGCCGCACGGAAGCGCTGCTGCAGTTCCTCCACATGGGCCAGCGGGTCGTCGACGTCCTCGGCCTGTACGCAGGCGCCGTCCACCCACAGCTCGGCCCGGAAACCGGAGACTTTCAGCAGGGTTCGACAGGGCAGGCCAATGATCGAGTATCGGCCCCACTTTTCACCGCCCTGCACGGATTCGAAGAAGTAGGAGTACGGGCCCTCGGCGAGCTTGCGGTAGGCGCTGATCGGGGTTTCGAGGTCCGCCAGCACCTCGCGGCTGATGGGTATACGGTTGTACTGTTGCGCTGCCAGCGCAGCGAAGTCCTGCTGTTTCATGGGAATTCCTCGGAGATGTCTGTTACGTAAAAAAAAGGTCGCGGCCGACTGTGGGCCCTCAGGACCCGGCCACGGGGGAACCGGCTACCATCGCCAGCAGGTGACCTCTCGCATCGACAGCAGGTCGACGTTTTTACGCAGGGCTGCTTGCACAGCGCTCTCTCCGAACAGGTGGAATGACTATTTTACATACAGCGGTGCGCTTGGCAATCGGGTAGCACTACCGGGAATTTTGCTCCTGTGGCGGGGGGCAGGCGATCAGGCCGTCATGCGCTGCACGCCGGCAAGCTCCGCGCGCATCTGGTCGATGACCGCCTTGTAATCGGCCTGCTTGAAGATTGCCGAGCCCGCCACGAAGGTATCTGCGCCGGCAGCGGCGATCTGTCCGATATTCGCCGGGGTGACGCCGCCGTCGATCTCGAGCCGGATATCCAACCCGGACGCGTCGATCAGCGCGCGTGCCTCGCGCAGCTTGTCGAGGGTAGCGGGGATAAAGGACTGTCCACCGAAGCCTGGGTTCACAGACATCAACAGCACCATGTCGACCTTGTCCAGCACGTAGCGCAGCGCATCCAGACCCAGGTGGGGGTTGAACACCAGGCCCGACTTGCAGCCCGCATCGCGTATCATCTGCAGGGAGCGGTCCACGTGGGTGGAGGCATCGGGGTGGAAGGTGATGTAGGTGGCGCCGGCCTGTGCGAAATCGCCGATCAGCTGGTCCACCGGGCTCACCATCAGGTGCACGTCGATATCCGCGGTGACGCCGTAATCGCGCAGCGCGCTGCACACCATCGGGCCGATCGTGAGATTGGGCACGTAGTGGT
>JAWVYG010000366.1:0-4133 GCA_033722815.1 Halioglobus sp. | reverse complement strand
CGTCCTCCTGGGAACGCGACAATGGCAGGGCATGGCGCAGGAATTCAATCAGGCGCTCGTGATCACGCAGCACGAAAAACAGCACGAACAACAGCAATACGAACATGAGAATAAAGTTGGTTACGCTGCCGAGCATGACCGTGGAGGTGGCGGCAAACTTGCCGCCCATCGTGCTGGCCAATGACAGCGCCCGGGTGCGGATGTTCTCCAGTTCCAGCGCCCCCTCCGGCAGGACATCGACGAGCCACGCGTAGACGCTGGCAACCCATGGCCTGGCCATGAAGTTGCGCATGTTGTCCGGGGTCGCCCACTCCTTCACAGCGATGGTATAGGTAATCCCCTGGTCCAGTACCGCGGCCAGCAGGGCGAGTGTCGGCAGCAGGATGATCATCATGACCGCCAGGCAGGAAAAAAGCGCCGCCAGTGACTGCCGGCCGCGCATTGCGGTGACGACACGGGCGTGGACCGGATAGGCCAGCATCCCGACGATAATGGCCAACAGTATCGGTTCCAGGAAAGGCTTGACCAGGACGTAGCAGGCATACAGGGCAATACACAGGAAGGCCAGCAGGACAATCCGGTTCGCGCCCAGTTTCTTTTCCGGCATCATGCCAACACCCTCGGAACAACCTGCCTACAACATAGAGCTTTCGCCTGAAAAAGCAACGCTCCCACAGCACCAGGATGAAGTGTCGTACTGGCACGAGTTGACAGTGCCAAAGAAACCAAAATTCCAGCATGACGCTTTTCAGGGCGGCATAACCTGCTAAGGTGAACGACTCTCACAACAACCGATCATGCAGCGCCAATGGCAGCAAACGACCAGCTTCCAATCATAGTCGGCACAGGCCAGGCCACCTGGCGCGAGCCCGATCTTGAACGCACACCGGTCGACGCACTGGAACAGGCTGCCAGACTGGCACTGCAGGATGCCGGGGGCGGTGTCGAGGCCGCGATCGACGCCGTGGTCAACGTCCGCTTCATCGCCGACACCAATCCGGAAGTCGGCGCGCTGTTCCCGCGCAACCCGGGCGCGGCCATCGCCACACGGCTGGGACTGGGACGTCCGGCCCTGTATCTCGGGGCGATCGGTGGCAATACGCCCCAGTACCTCGTCAATCGCTGCGCCGAGAAACTGCTGACAGAACAGCACCGGGCGATACTGCTGACCGGCGCCGAGCTGATGGCGACATTCTTCAACGCACTGCGCAACGCAGGCGACCTGTCTCTCTGGGCGGGCGCGGGTCAGCAGGAGCCCGCGACCATCGGCACGGAGCGTGACGGGCTGACTATGCAGGAAACGCTGCATGGACTGTACGAGCCTATCAACACCTACCCGCTGTTCGAGAACGCCCTGCGCCACAGGCTCGGCCGCAGTGTGCAAAATCACATCGAGGTGATCTCGCAGCTGAGCAGCAACCTGAGTGCAGTGGCGGCGCAGAATCCCCTGGCGTGGCGGCGTGACCCCCTGACGGCAGAGGAAATCGCCACGGTGGGGCCGGGTAATCGCTACATAGGTTACCCCTATACCCGCGCCATGAACGCCGTACTGGAGGTCGACATGAGCGCGGCCATTGTGCTGACAACCGTGGGCCGGGCGCGCGAGCTGGGCATACCCCAGGAAAAGTGGATCTACCTGCGCGGCGGTGTCGACGTGAATGACATCTGGTATCCCGGGGAACGGGCCAACTGGCACAGCTCCCCCGCCATCGAACTCGGCTGGCAGCAACTGTCCGCAGCCAGCGGCCTGGGGCTGGACGACCTGTCGCACTTCGACATCTATAGCTGCTTCCCGTCCGCCGTCGAGATCGCCTGCGACGCACTTGGCCTGCCCCTGTCCGATGCACGGGGCGTGACGGTGACCGGCGGCCTGCCCTTCTTCGGCGGGCCCGGCAACAACTATTCACTGCACGCCATCGCGGAGATGGCGGCGCGGCTGCAGCGGGATGGACGGGGTAGCGGTCTGGTCACCGCCAACGGCCTGTATCTCACCAAGCACTCACTGGGCCTGTACTCCACGGAGGCCGGCGAGCCCGTCCTGACGGACGGCACCGCACTGCAGGCGCAGGTCGACGCCGGCCCTCGCGTCGCCATGGCATCTGCCGCCGCCGGCGAGGCGACGGTGGAAACATGGACGGTCGCATTCGGGCGGCAGGGGCCGGAGCGCGGAATCGTCATCGCCCGCAACGACGCGGGCGAACGCATCATCGCGAACAGCGACAGCAGCGAGGAAACACTGCGGGCGATGATCGCACAGGATCCGATCGGCGAGCGCGGTCGCGTGCGCGTCGACGGCGACATCAACCGCTTCGAGTTCGAGTAACCAGCCATGTCGAGAGCTATGACCGCCCTGAAGTACACGAGTGCCACCCTACTCCTGCTCGCATTACTGCTGGCGGCCTGCGCGCTATGGCTGCGCCACGAGTTCGCGCGGGTGAACGCCGAAGCGCGCGAGCAGTACGACTGGAACCGCGTGGCGGTTACAGCGCTGGCCGGGACCGTACAGGGTTCCGTGCCCTGCGCCGAGCAGCACCCGAACAGGCGCGCGTGGTTCGGCGCCCTGCACGTCCACACCGCGACGAGTTACGATGCCACGTCCTTTGGCTCGCTGGTGACGCCGGACATGGCCTACCGCTTTGCCCGCGGCGAGCCTGTCAGCCTCGCGCTGCGCGGTGACCCGCCCGATTACGTGGCGCCGTCGATCACGATCAGCTCGCCGCTGGATTTCATGGCCGTCACGGACCACGCCGAGTCGCTGGGCGAGGTCGATCTGTGCTACGACGAAAGCAGTACGGCCCACGGTGCGCTGGTGTGCAGGATGTACCGCGGAGACATACGCCTGCCGGTGCAGGAGCGCCTGCAGCCCATCATGCGCCTCGTCACCTTCGCGATATTCGGCAACGATCGCTCGGCGCGCGTCTGTGGCGAGGACGGCGCGCGCTGCCGGCAGCGCGCCGAGGCGGTGTGGCAGGCCAACCAGCTCACCACCGAGGCCTGGCAGGACCCCAGTGCCGACTGCGAATTCACCACGTTTCACGGCTACGAGTACAGCCTGGCCGAGCAGTCCAGCAACCTGCACCGCAATGTCATCTTCGCCGGTGCGGTCGTGCCCCAGGCGGTCATCAGTTCCAGGGATGCGCGGCAACCGCGCGAGCTGTGGCAGTGGCTGCGGGACGTCTGCATCGCCGGCAACCCGGACTGCGACGCGCTGGCGATACCGCACAACAGCAACTGGAGCTCCGGGCGCATGTGGCAGCCCTACAGCAACCAGGACCTGACCCCGGCGGAGCGCCTGCGGCTGGCCACACTGCGCGCGGAAATCGAACCACTGGCGGAAATGATGCAGGTCAAAGGCGACTCCGAGTGTCGCAACGGCATTCCCAGCGTGATCGGCGCGCCCGACGAGCAGTGCAATTTCGAGAAACTGCGCAGCGCAAGCCAACAGATTCCCGACTGTGGCGACGAGGTCGGCAGCGGCGGCATGCTGTTGAAGGGCTGTGTCTCGCGTAACAGCTACGTCCGCTACGCGCTGACCGCGGGGCTTGCGGAAGAGGCTGCGCTGGGCGTCAATCCCTTCAAAATGGGTATCGTAGCCGCCACGGACACCCACAACGGCGCACCCGCCGCGGGGCAGGAGAAAGGCCATCTCGGCTCACACGGCTCCGACAGGGACCGCCGGAATCGCCTGCTGGGCCAGGTCGACGTGCCCGGTGATATCGCCAGGGGCTCTCCGGTGCGCTACAACCCGGGCGGCATCGCGGGCGTCTATGCGAAGGAGAACAGCCGCGCGGCCCTGTTCGAGGCGATGCGCCGGCGCGAGACCTTTGGCACCAGCGGCCCGCGCATCACCCCGCGCTTCTTCGCCGGCTGGGACCTGCCCGAGGACCTGTGCCAGAGCGGCGACTACCTGGCGCAGGCGTACGCCGGCGGCGTGCCGATGGGCGGCGACCTACCGCCGGCCCCCGCGGCCGCCGCGGGCGGACCGCTATTCGTGGCCAGCGCCCACCAGGATGCGCGTCGCGGCGCCAACCTGTTGCAACGCATCCAGGTCATCAAGGGCTGGAACGACGCCCAGGGACGTACGCACCAGGCGGTCTACGATATCGCCGGCAGCGCCGACAATGGCGCCAGCG
>JAWVYG010000365.1:0-4143 GCA_033722815.1 Halioglobus sp. | reverse complement strand
TCGATGAACAAGCGTAGGACACTACTTTCCATGGCATGCGCCGTGGCGATATCCATGGCCCCGGCGGCAGCGGTTGCGGCCGTGGGCGACACCAAGGGTTCATCCGCGCTGGACCAGGCCAGGAGCAACCAGTTCTGGTGGCCCGACCAGCTCGACCTGGCGCCGCTGCGCGACCACGACAGCCGCTCCAACCCGCTCGGCGAGGATTTTGATTACGCCGCCGCGTTCAACGCACTGGACCTCGCTGCCGTGAAGAAGGATATCGACGCGGTACTCACCGACTCGCAGGACTGGTGGCCCGCCGACTGGGGCAACTACGGTCCGCTGTTCATCCGGTTGTCCTGGCACGCGGCCGGTACCTATCGCACCCTGGACGGGCGCGGCGGCGGCGACGGTGGCCAGATGCGCTTCGACCCCCTGAACAGCTGGCCGGATAACGGCAACCTGGACAAGGCCCGCCGCCTGCTGTGGCCGGTGAAGCAGAAGTACGGCGAGAGCCTGTCCTGGGGTGACCTGATGATCCTGGCGGGCAACGTGGCGCTGGAGAACATGGGCTTCGAGACCTACGGCTTCGCCGGTGGCCGCACCGACGAGTGGGAGCCGGACATCGTGTACTGGGGCCCCGAGGTGGAGATGCTCGCCAGCGACCGCCGCGAGAAAGACGGCAAGTTGCAGCGCCCGCTGGGCGCGACCCACATGGGCCTGATCTACGTCAACCCGGAAGGGCCCATGGGCAAACCGGATCCCGCGGGTTCGGCCAAGAACATCCGCGTGGCCTTCGGGCGTATGGCCATGAACGACGAAGAAACCGTGGCGCTGGTCGCCGGCGGCCACACCTTCGGCAAGATGCACGGCGCGCGCAAGCCCGGTGATTGCGTCGGCCCCGAGCCCGCCGCGGCTGCGGTGGAGGAGCAGGGCCTGGGCTGGATCAACAAGTGCGGCAAGGGTCACTCGGAAGACGCCACCACCAGCGGTCTCGAAGGGGCCTGGACCCAGGCGCCGACGCAGTGGACCACGCTGTACCTGGAAAACCTGCTGAACCTCGAGTGGAAGCAGTCGCGCAGCCCGGCGGGTGCCATCATCTGGATTCCAGACGACGAGGCCATGCACAAGACGGTGCCCGATGCCCACGTGGAGGGCAAGTTCAACCCGCCGGTGATGACCACTGCAGACCTGGCGCTGAAGGTAGATCCGCAGTACCGGGCCATCGCCGAGCGTTTCCTGGCCAACCCGGACGAGTACCAGAAGGCGTTCGCCAAGGCCTGGTACAAGCTGACGCACCGCGACATGGGCCCGCGCGCGCGCTACCTCGGTGACGAGGTGCCCGCCGAGGAGCTGATCTGGCAGGATCCCGTCCCCGCAGTGGAGCACAAGCTGGTCAGCGACCGCGATGTCGACAAGCTGAAAGAAGAGATTCTCGAATCCGGCCTGACGGTGCCCGAACTGGTGCGCACCGCCTGGGCGTCCGCCGCCAGCTTCCGCGCCAGCGACATGCGCGGCGGTGCCAACGGCGCGCGCGTCGCGCTGGCGCCGCAGAAGGACTGGGCGGCGAACAACCCGGAAGAGCTGGCCAAGGTGCTGGCAAAGCTCGGCGAGATACAGCAGGCGTTCAATGACGGTAACCGGCGCAAGCAGGTGTCACTGGCTGACGTGATCGTGCTGGGCGGCGCTGCCGCCATCGAGAAGGCGGCCGCGGATGCCGGCGTCGAGGTGGAAGTTGCCTTCGCGCCGGGCCGCGGCGATGCCACGCAGGCCCAGACCGACGTGGCGTCCTTCGCCCTGCTGGAGCCGGCGGCGGACGCGTTCCGCAACTACTACAACGCCGCGGCGAGCTACCGTTCGCCCACGGAAATGCTGGTCGATCGCGCTGACCAGCTGGCCTTGACCGTGCCGGAGATGACGGTGCTGCTGGGCGGAATGCGCGCCCTCGACGCCAACACCGGCGGGTCCGCTCACGGCGTACTCACGGCTCGTCCCGGCACACTGAGCAATGACTTCTTCGCCAACCTGCTGGACATGTCCATCCGCTGGCAGCAGTCCGACGCCGAAGGCGTGTACGAGGGCGTGGACCGGCAGTCCGGTGAGGCGAGGTTCACGGCGACGCCGGTCGACCTCGTGTTCGGTTCCAACTCGGAGCTGCGCGCGATCGCCGAGGTCTATGCCTACGACAATGCGCAGGAGCGTTTCGTCAATGACTTCGTTGCCGCCTGGACCAAGGTGATGCAGCTCGACCGCTTCGACCTGCGCCGCGACTTGTAGTGGAGGGTGCTGGTGCGCAGCGCGACGCGCTGCCACCATCGCACCCCTGCCGGTTGCAAAACCATCGCCGCGCCGGACCTGCGCGGCTGATACCGGAAAGCCCGCGCCCGCGGGCTTTTTTTGGTTCTTCGTACATTAATTGGGGACAGACCACGATTTCTGGTTGTGCCAGAAATCGTGGTCTGTCCCCAATTAATCTAATCAATCCAGCCCGAAATCGTGGTCTGTCCCCAATTAATTTGGCCGGGCGACGGGTCACCCGATCGCGTTGTAGCGCATCAGGCTCTCGGCGCTGGCCAGCAGTGCGTCCTTCCCGCTGATGTAGCTGCCACCGAGGAGTTGCTCCCGCGCCTTGTCGCCGCTGACGTAGCGGCGCCTGTCGAGCTCGGCGCAGAAGGTCTTCATGTCGCCGCTGAACAGCGCGAGGAAGCGCAGGATAAAGCCGGGCAGCTGGCGGCTGGGCAGTTTGTCCGCGTAGTCCGGGTAGGCCTCGGCCAGTATGCTGGCGAACTGCAGCAGGGTAAAAAATTCCTCCGCCACCGCGAAGCGCTGGCCAGCGGCCTCGGGCTTCTCCATCGCCGCAATGTGCGCCCTGGACACGTCGCGCACGTCCACCACCTGCAGGCCGACGTTGGGGGCCATCATGATCTTGCCACCCAGCAGCTGCGCCACCACGCTCACCGAGGCGCGTACGTCCGCGCTGCGAATCGGGCCCAGCACGACGACGGGATTGATCGTCGCCAGCTCCATGTCCGGCGCCTCGTTGGCGACAAAATCCCAGGCGGCGCGCTCGGCCAGGGTCTTGCTGGTGGGGTAGGGCAGGCAATCGCGGGTATTGTCCGTATCGCTCCAGTCCTCTTCGGTCAGTACCTCCGGCTGCCGGTCGTAGCCGTAGGCGATCGCGGCGCAGGAAGATGTCATGACGCAGCGGGGCACGCCGGCATCGCGCGCGGCGCGCAGGGCGCGCAGGGCACCGTCGCGCGCCGGTCGAATGAGCACCTGCGGATCTTTCGGAGCCCCCAGCGGCAGCGGCGACGCCACGTGCAGCAGGTGGTCCACCCCGGTAGCGGCCTCGAGCCAGCCGTCGTCTGCCTCCAGGTCGGTCTGCACGAGTTCAATGCCGGCGGCGTCGGGGTGGTGCTGTGCCAGGGTGCCGCGCACATGCTCCGCCCGGGACAGGTCGCGGATCGTGCCGCGCACGCTGTAGCCGCGCTCGAGCAGGTCGAGGATGATCTGCTGCGCAATGAAGCCCGAAGCCCCGGTGACCAGTACTTTCTTCTGCATCGAAATCCCTCCACCACGCGCGGGCCATGAGTCTGCGTATCCGGTTTCACCGCGCAGCCGGTTTGCCCCGCCGTGAAACTCGCCTGCAAACGGCGCAGGCCTGATTACTATAGCTGTATTTGTGCGGATAGGCGGCTGCGATTGTCCTCAGATGGAGCAGGGCGTGCCGGTCGCGCCCCGGTGCCCCGGTTTGTATTTGCGCATGACGGTCCGTGTGCCGGGTCGGGGCAAAGGACGTTTTTCCTGATGCCGGTCATGTTCGGGTGCGTGGTGATTCGTTAACGTCACGGCAGTTGTCACGCGAATTCACCACGGGGGAACGACTATGGACTTTTCCTACAGCGAAAAAACCGCGGAGCTGCGCGCGCAGTTGCTGCGCTTCATGGACGACCATATCGTGCCGCGCATCCGCCCCTGGGCGGAGGAGATACGCGGCGGTCAGTTCCCGGTGTCCTTCATGGATGACCTGAAGGCGCTGGCGAAGGAGGAGGGCCTGTGGAACCTGTTCCTGCCCGGCCTGAAAGACGACGAGCCGGGCACCCGCCTGACCAACCTGGAGTACGCGCCGCTGGCGGAGGTGATGGGGCACATCCCGTGGTC
>JAWVYG010000364.1:0-4151 GCA_033722815.1 Halioglobus sp. | reverse complement strand
GGAAGGGCGCTCGCCTTGCGGCGCGCGACAAAAGCGGGCCGTCAGAGGTGGCTGCGGTGGAACTCGATGTGTTCGCCGATAAAACTGGCGATGAAGAAGTAGCTGTGATCGTAGCCCGGCTGCATGCGCAGGGTCACGGGGTAATCCGCAGCCGCGGCAGCGGCCTGTAACAGTTCCGGCTTCAGTTGTTGCGCGAGGAAGTCGTCCGCGTCGCCCTGGTCGACCAGTAGGGGCAGTTGCTGCGTGCAGGCGCCGATCAGCTCGGTGCTGTCGTACTGTTTCCAGTCTTCGCGGTCGTCGCCGATGTAGTTGCCCAGCGCTTTTTCGCCCCAGGGGCAGTTGAGGGGTGAGCAGATCGGTGAAAAAGCCGACACAGAGCGATAGCTGTCGGGGTTCTTCAGCGCGATGGTGAGCGCGCCGTGCCCGCCCATGGAATGGCCGAAGATGCCGGCGCGCTCGCCGTCCAGCGGCAGCGCGGACGTCACCAGCCGCGGCAGCTCCTGCACCACGTAGTCATACATGTGGTAGTGGGTCGACCAGGGCGCCCGGGTGGCGTTGACATAGAAACCCGCGCCGTGACCGAAGTCGTAGGCACCCTCGGGGTCGTCGGGTACGTCCTCGCCCCTGGGGCTGGTGTCCGGCGCCACGATCGCGACGCCCGCGGCCGCGGCGTACTGCTGGGCGCCGGCCTTGGTGACGAAATTCTCGTCGGTGCAGGTCAGCCCCGACAGCCAGTACAGCACCGGAACCGCGCCCTGCTCTGCGGCGGGCGGCAGGTAGACGGAGAAGTTCATCGCGCAGCCGAGGCTGTCAGAGCGGTGACTGAAGCGCAGCTGGCGGCCGCCGAAGCACCTGTTTTCTGCTACCTGTTCCATGCCGGCTCCCGCAAACGCCTAGTAGATGACGACCGAGCGGATACTCTCGCCGGCGTGCATCAGGTCGAACGCCTTGTTGATGTCTTCGAGCGGCATGGTGTGTGTGATCAGGTCGTCGATGTTGATACGCCCGTCCATGTACCAGTCGACGATCTTCGGCACGTCGGTGCGGCCGCGGGCGCCGCCGAACGCGGTGCCTTTCCAGGAGCGCCCGGTGACCAGCTGGAAGGGGCGGGTAGAGATTTCCTGCCCGGCGCCGGCGACCCCGATGATGCAGCTCTCGCCCCAGCCCTTGTGGCAGGCCTCCAGCGCCTGGCGCATGGTGTCGACGTTGCCGATACACTCGAAGGTGTAATCCAGCCCGCCGCCGGTGATTTCCACCAGGTGCCCGACCACGTCGTCCACCTCTTTCGGGTTGACGAAGTCGGTCATGCCGAACTGCCGCGCCAGCGCCACCTTGTCCGGGTTGATATCGATCCCGATGATGCGCGAGGCGCCGACCATCTTCGCGCCCTGGATGACGTTGAGGCCGATGCCCCCCAGGCCCCAGACCGCGACGGTGGAGCCGGGCTCCACTTCCATGGTGAACGCCACGGCGCCGATACCCGTGGTGACACCGCAGCCGATGTAGCAGATCTTGTCAAAGGGGGCGTCCTGGCGCACCTTCGCCACGGCGATTTCCGGCAGGACGGTGTAGTTGGAGAATGTCGAGCAGCCCATGTAGTGCAGGATGGGCTTGCCGTCGAGGGAGAAGCGGCTGGTGCCGTCGGGCATCACGCCCTCACCCTGGGTGGTGCGGATGGACTGGCACAGGTTGGTCTTCGGGTGCAGGCAGAAGTCGCACTCGCGACACTCGGGGGTATACAGGGGAATAACGTGATCGCCGGGCTGGACGCTGGTGACGCCGGGGCCGACTTCCACGACCACGCCGGCGCCTTCGTGGCCGAGGATGGCCGGGAAGGCGCCTTCGGGATCGTCGCCGGACAGCGTGAAGGCGTCGGTGTGGCACACGCCGGTGGCCTTGATCTCGACCAGGACCTCTCCCGCGCGCGGCCCATCGAGGTCGACTTCCACGATCTCAAGGGGTTTGCCGGCCTCAAAGGCGACTGCTGCTTTGGTTTTCATAGGGGGCCTCGGTAGTTACGGTGCGGGTAAACAGGGCGCCAGTGTATGAAGTTCCGCGGACAATTTAAACCGCCGGCGACGGTTTGCGCTCAATCGCGCCAGTCACCGCGACACAGGGCCCACCACTCGCGCAGCGCCGCGCTGTGAAACTTCTCGCGGTGGGTGATCAGGTACCACTCGCGGCGAAAATCGCGCCCGCGGGCGGACAGGGGTACCAGGGAGCCGCGGGCGAACGCCTCCTGCAGGCAGATACTCGACAGGCAGCCCACACCCAGGCCCGCCTCCACCGCGCGCTTGATGGCCTCCGTGTGCTGCAGCTCCATGCCGATGTGCAGGTCCGGCAGCAGGCCGGCAAGCGCGCGGTCGAAGGCCTGGCGGGTGCCGGAACCGCGCTCGCGCACGATCCATTGCGCTGTGAGCAGGTCTGCGTCCGCCAGTGGGCCCTTGTTTGCCAGCGGGTGGGTCGGGTTGCAGAACAGGACCAGTTCATCCTGACGCCAGTGCTCGATGTCGAGTTCGCTATGGTGCAGTTCGCCCTCGATCAATCCCATGTCCAGTTCGAACCCGGCGACCTGCTGCGCAATCGTCTCGGTGTTGGCGACCTCGAGCGCGACGTCCGCCTCCGGGTAGCGGCGGCGGTAGTCCGCGATCATGCCGACCGCCACGTAATTGCCGATGGTGAGTGTCGCGCCGATGCGCAGCCGGCCCTGGACCGTTTCACCCGCCAGGGCCTGCTCGAAGCTGCCTGCCTGGTCGAGCAGCCGCTGCGCCTCGGGCCGCAGCTGGTGACCCAGTTCGCTCAGCTGCAGGCGCTTGCCGACGCGGTCGAACAGGCGGATGCCGAACTGGCGTTCCAGCTCCTTCAGCGAGCCGCTGGCGGCGGACTGCGACATGGCCAGGGCATCCGCCGCGCGGCTGACGTTCTCGAACCTGGCGGTGGCCAGGAACACCTCCAGCTGGCGCAGGCTGTAGCGCATGGGACACCCCGATATATCGGTAAAAACGATTATGTATATCAAATATATCTGATTTACATATATAGGGGCAAGGGCGACACTGCGTTGAACAGATAGCGGATAGTGCAGAGCAGGAGAAGGGCTATGGCGACATTGCTGCGCGAGGAAGTGACCGAGGTGCACCACTGGACAGACAACCTGTTCAGCTTCAAGACAACGCGGGACGCGGGATTCCGCTTCAAGAACGGCCACTTCACCATGATCGGACTGGAGGACGAGGGCAGGCCGCTGCTGCGCGCCTACAGCATGGCCAGCGCCAACTACGAGGACGAGCTGGAATTCTTCAGCATCAAGGTGCCCGACGGCCCCCTGACGTCGAAGCTGCAGCGCATCAAGGTCGGCGACGAGGTGCTGGTGAACAGCAAGGCGACCGGCACGCTGGTGCAGGATAACCTGCTGCCGGGCAAGAACCTGTACCTCATCGCGACAGGCACCGGGCTGGCGCCTTTCCTGAGCATCATTCGCGACCCTGAGATCTACGAGCAGTACGAGCACGTGGTACTGACCCACGGCTGCCGCTACGTCGACGAACTCGCCTATCGCGAGCTGATCACGCGCCACCTGCCGCAGCACGAGTATCTCGGCGACATGGTGCGCGACAAGTTGATCTACTACCCCACCGTGACCCGCGAGTCGTTCGTCAACAACGGGCGGCTGACGGACCTGCTGCGTATCGGCAAGCTGGCGGCGGACGTCGGGCTCGACCCGATCGACCCGGAGCACGACCGGTTCATGGTGTGCGGCAGCCCGAGCATGCTCAAGGACATCTGCGCGTTCCTGGACAGCCGCGGCTTCCGCGAGGCCCGCCATGGCGAGGCGGCGCACTATGTCATAGAGCGCGCCTTCGTGGAGACCTGAGCAGATCGTTTGCGGCCCTGCCGCCCGCCGCCCTTGCCATCGCGGTTATCTGCCTTATGATGGCAGGCGGGCGGGTGATCTGCAGGAGTATCGATGAGTACCAGCGTCGTCATTATTTCCGCGCTGTTGTTGGCGGCGGCGGGAGTCCTCGGCATCTTTATCCTGCGGCAGGTCCGTAAATCGACACCGAAGCCGGCGCGGCGCCAGTCCGGTACAGCGGCGAAGAAAGAGAGAACAGCTGCGCCCTCGAGCAAGCGCGGCAAGAAAAGCGCGCCTT
>JAWVYG010000363.1:0-4154 GCA_033722815.1 Halioglobus sp. | reverse complement strand
GCCCGCCGTGCTTCTGGTCTGGGGGCCGCTGATGGTCGGCGGCAGTTACTATGTCCTCGCCGGCGCCTGGAGCTGGGACGTCACCTGGCTGAGCCTGGTGTTTGCCCTGGGCCCCACCACGGTGCTGTTCGGCAAGCACACCGACAAGCTGCAGGCCGATGCCGCCAAGGGAGTCAGGACCCTGCCTGTGCTGCTGGGCGAGCGGCGCTCGCGCCACTGCGTACTGGCCATGCTGGCGGCGCAGTACCTGCTGTCTGTCGCACTCGTCTTGACCGGGAGTTTCAGCTGGCCGCTGCTGCTGGTGCTGGCCGGCGCTCCCGTACTGCCGCGCATGTTCGCCGTGTTCAGCGCGCCCAAGCCGCAGCAGGCGCCGCCGGACTACCCGGCGGACATCTGGCCCCTGTGGTTCGCGGCGCATGCCTTCGCGCACACGCGCCGCTTCACCGCCCTGTTCCTTGCGGGCGTTATCGCGGACACCCTGTTGTCATGAAACGCGCACTTGCCACGATCGCCCGCATCTGCCTGCTACCCGCCCTGCTGACGGTGCCCGGCGCCGTCACCGGCGGCGAGGATGTTGTGCCGGCCGCAGATGCGATACAGGGCTGCCTCGACTGCCACGACTACGGCGCCGACTCGCCGGTGCACCAGGTG
This sequence comes from Halioglobus sp., assembly GCA_033722815.1. Lineage (GTDB taxonomy): Bacteria > Pseudomonadota > Gammaproteobacteria > Pseudomonadales > Halieaceae > Marimicrobium. The sequence continues at coordinate 3,503 of JAWVYG010000363.1, read as the reverse complement.
CTGCTGGGTTCCCATGGCATCGAGGGCGACGCGGCCGACATGGCGGAGCGCCGCGGCTGTCTCGACTGCCACGGCGAGAGCGCGGCGCACGGCAAGGCGCCGCGCCGCGAGTCGCCCGACGTGAGTTTCGGCCCGCGCTGGTCATCCAGCGCCGGCGCCCAGGACAAGCGCTGCCTGGACTGCCACGAGAAGGACGTGGCGGCGAAATGGCGCAATACGCTGCACATGCTGAATGGCCTTACCTGCGTCACGTGTCACGATATACACGTGGAAGAGGACCCTGTGCTGTTCAGCGAGCAACAGGTGCAGGTTTGCACCACCTGCCACAAGGCGCAGCGCAGCGGCATCCACGATTTGGGCAACGCAGAGGGTGACCCGCCCTGCAGCGTCTGCCACAACCCCCACGATCACGAATCCGCCACGATGCGCATGCGCGAGAACCAGTCGGCAGGATGCACCGGATGTCACGACCAGGCCGGCATGTCGACGCTGGCGGCGATGAACAAGCGCGCCGCACGCTTTCACCGTGTCATGGACGAGCCGCAGCGCAGCTGTATCGACTGCCACGGCGGCATTGCCCATGCGCCCGAGGACAGCGTGTCGCCCTTCGAACCGGAAGCGGTGCGCGGACGCAGCGTCACGCTCTTCTACCCTGGCTCCATCGACGGCCAGTGGCTGCGGTGGGACCACCCGGGTTCACAGTCGCTGCGCCAGGGCACGGCGTGCCGGCGCTGCCACCGCGGCGACGAGGCGGCCATGGGCGCCGCACTGGCAGGGGACTTCACCCCGGCGTCACGCGATATCGCCGTGCTCTTCGCGCTGCAGGGGGACGAATTGCAAATAGATATAAGCTGGGAAGGCCCTGCGGACGATCACCAGCTGGCGCTGATGTGGGGCGCAGCCGGGCACGACGCGTTCCGCAGGGGCGGGTGCTTCTCCGCCTGCCACACGGAGGGCGCGGACGCCGACTTCCTGTGGGGCAAATGGCGGCGACAGGCCGATGACTGGGAGGAGTACCTCCCCGGCACCATGGGCGCGCCCGGCACGGCGGGCTTTCGCGCCGAACTGTGGCGCATCCCGCTGGGCTCCGGCCAGCCCGACACGGCACTGGTCACCGACAGCATCAACGCGCAGTTCACCAACGAGGTGCGGGTGGAGCGGCAGTACCGGGACGGTCGCTGGGCGGTGCAGCTGCGCCTGGTACTGGATCGCGCCGGCAGCGGCGTGCATTTCTCGCGCGATCGCCGCTACACCTTCGGCGTGGCGCTGCACGGTGCCGACAACCGCGGTCGCGAGCACTGGGTTTCCCTGCCACTGAGCCTGGGATTTGGGGCCATGGATACCGATTTCACCGCGCAGTAGGCGCTCCTGCCCACCCCGTCCGGCTCTGTCACGGCGCGCCCGGCGCAGGTCCCCGCCGGCCGCGCGCCCCTCCGCCGCCGCCGACAGGGTATTGATGCAGGTCAAAAAGTTCGCTTCCAGCTGACGTGCGGGTGGCAAAGGCCGCGTTTTTGAACCAAGCTGTTGGGGGGATGGTTTAGATACCGGGCCAGGGGTTCGACCTGTGCCCACCCCGGGCCGAAGCGCAGGCAGCGATCGGCCGGGTAGATCACTCACCAGGGCGGTTGTAGCGGCACTGAACCCAACGTCGAGTAGCGTACAGCAATGAAAAAAACGATCAGTACTGCACTTCTGGCCTGTTGCACGCTGCTGGCGACGCTGTCGATGGCCGAGGAGGCACCCGGCTGCCTTGACTGCCACCCCGCCGAGGCCGGCAGTCCGACCCACAGCCTCATGAACAGTATCCACGGCGCTATCGCCGGCGGCGGCGCTGCCTCCTGTGTCGCCTGTCACGGACCTTCCGAGGCGCACGATCGCCGCGGCCGCCGCGAGGCCCCCGACGTCAGCTTCGGCCCGAAGTGGGTATCCGATCTGGACGTCCGCAACGGCGCCTGCATCGCCTGCCACGACAACGGCACCCAGCTGCTCTGGAGCGGCAGCGAACACGAGCAGGAGAACCTCGCCTGTGCCGACTGCCACAACTCGCACCAGGTGCAGGACCCGGCCATGGACAAGGTCGCGGGGCAGCAGATGTGCCTCGACTGCCACGCAAGCCAGCGGGCGCAACTGCGCCTGCCCTCGCGCCACCCCATTGCCGAGGGCAAGACCGCCTGCACGGACTGCCACAACCCCCACGGCAGCGCCGGCGAGGCCGCACTGCACCAGTTATCCATCAACGACAACTGCTACAGCTGCCACGAGGACAAGCGCGGCCCGTTCCTGTGGGAGCACGAACCGGTGGCGGAAGATTGCAGCCTGTGCCACCGCTCACACGGCTCGGTGCACGACCGGCTGCTGGTGACCAGGGGCCCGGCGAGCTGCCAGCAGTGTCACTCGGCCGCGTTCCACCCCAGCGTGCCCTATGGCGGCGACAGCCTGTCCGGCGGACGCTCGCAGAATGTCCTGGGCAAGAACTGCCTCAACTGCCACAGCCAGATTCACGGATCCAACCACCCCTCGGGGGCGAGGCTGACACGATGAACTACCGTTCCCGCCTGTCATCTACGCTGTGCTTCGCGGGCCTGGCGGTCCAGGCCTGCGGCGCCCTGGCCGACAAGGCCGGGGAATCCGTCGCGCCCGACGTCTACCGGCCGCTCATGCAGGGCAGCCACACGCTCGCTGCGCTCGCGCCGGGCGGCTACAGCAATAGCGCCGAGCTGGGGGTCGCCTACACCAGCGACGACAACTTCAAGGCCGGGCAGTACAACGGCCTGCAGGAGGACGGCGCCACGCTCATCGGCAACCTGCACTGGCGGCAGTTCAGCAGCGACAGCTACTGGCGCGTCAGCGCAACCGACGTGGGCCTGGACACACGGGAAGGCCAGGTCACCTGGGGCATGGCCGATCGCCTGCGCATCGACCTGAGCTTCGACTCGCAACTGCACGTGCGCAACGACTCGGGTCGCACCCCGTTCAGCGGGCAGAGCGACCTCACCCTGCCCGCGGGCTGGGTCGGCGGCCTGGACACCGGGCAGTTCAGCGCGCTGGAAGGCGCGTTCAGGGGTGTGGAGCGCGAACTGGAGCGGGAGACGCTGTCGCTGGCCCTGGACTACCGCCTCAACCAGGACTGGCGCCTGGACGCGTCGGTTTCCCACGAGGAACGCGAGGGCACCACGGCAACGGGCGCGGCCATCTACATCGACGCCGCCAGCGGCGACGCCGCACTGCTGCCCGCGCCGGTGGACTATCGCACTACCGAGTTCGACGTTGGCCTTGCCTACTCCGGCGACAGGCTGCACCTGCAGGGCAGGCTGGACTATTCGGACTTCGACAATCGCGACGAGCTGCTGACGTGGCAGAATCCCTACAGCAGCTTCGGCCCGGGCGTCGCCTACCCGGACGGTTTCGGTGGACTGGGACTGGCGCCGGACAACGAACAGACCCGCGGCCGACTGACCGGCCAGTACATCATCAACGCCACGGCGCGCATCCAGTTCGATGGC
>JAWVYG010000362.1:0-4154 GCA_033722815.1 Halioglobus sp. | reverse complement strand
GTACAATGCCCCGCGCTCGTTGCTCCTCCAGCATTGCCTTCTCCACCCTCACGGGGCTCAGCGCGTAGAACCTTTTCAGGTGATGGTAGATATGGAAGGCGATGATCTGGTTGCCCCGTGGGGAGAAGTGGCCCCAGGCGACGGTCAGGTCATCCACCGAAAGCCTCGACTCCACCGGTTCGATGGCGGAAAGGATATCGATATAACGGTACCCCGCCTCGTCAAAGTAGTCGAGCAGCGGCTGGTAGCGCCTCACTTTACCGGCACGGCTGCGGCCATGGTCGTTCATATCGGGGAATACGACGATAATGGGCAGTGAACCATCTTCCAGCACTTCCCGGTAGAACTCATCGAATATCCTCTTCGTCAATTCAAACGCCTCCGACCGGGTGCTGTACATACCATCGATATCGAAGATCGGGTGGGTGATCCGCGCCTTGACCAGGCGGTGAAACTCCCTGGTAAGCCTGAACAATGGCGAGATATCCAGCCAGCTGCGTGTGTAACCGATCTGGTAGTGGTAGTCGTTCTCGCCCAACCCCGGCACGATCTCCCGGTGGTTGCGCAGGAACTCCGCGTGGTCCTCCTTGGTCGCGACGGGATTGGGCAGCAGTTCGAGCTCACCGTCTCTAATGCGAAAGCGCGGCTTGGTGAAGATCACCTGACGGTACGCCGGCGAATAGAAAGGGCGAAAGACATTGACGTGGCGCGCGATGTTCTCTGACATGTAGCCGATGAGGACGATGTCACCCCTGTAAGGCTGCTTCTCCAGCCGGTAACGCAGATAGGCCTGGTCCAGGCCGTAGGCGCCGGAGCCGAAATTGAACACGGTGAGGGACGGGCTCATCGCGGCCAGTTGCTTTGTCCAGGAGTGCTGCATTGGCACGTCGGACGAGTAGGTAAAGGAATCACCGAAGGCGCTGACGCGCAGTTCGCCCGACGCCGGCTCCACGTCGTACTCGAGGTCGTCGCGCATGCCGGCGGAGTTCGCCTCGAGGATTGGCCTCCAGCCCAACACGGGGTCGGGCGCCACTTCGAACTGGCCACGCCGTGTGCCATCCACCAGTTTGCCGAGCGCGTCGAGCTGTTCCTCGTTCAGTTCAGAGACATTCGGCCGATAGCTGATCAGGCCGGCACGCGTGGTTACCTCTATCGCGACCCAGGCCAGCAACTCGGCAAACAGGTAGAGAAGAACGAAGCTGGTAACGCGGATGAAAATGGCTCGCATCGAAGCGGCTTGCCTCTTGTCGGTCTACAGGGTTCAAATGGCTGGGCGTACTGCCAACCGCCAGTACGCAAGCTGCCACAAATTATCCGAATTCGAAAGCGTGGTCTTACGTCGGTGTGGCCGCCAATTCGGCCGGGACGCACGCCTGGCCGGCCCAACGCAGTGGATTGCGGTGAGCTACGTTTAAGGCGCTCTAAGCCGGAATCTCGCCACAACGGCCAGCGACAGCAGCAATAGCAGGGCGGTGCCCGAAAGTGGAACCTCCACCAGTGACTCTATGGTGAACCAGTATTCATCGTCCGCGATCTGGTCGGAGAAATCCGTGAAGAAGGACAGCGGGTAGCCCAGGGCAGGGTCGAACATCGCCTCCACCGTCATCCAGTTGTCGTCGATCCTGTCCTGCAACAGGTCGAGAAACCCCTCTACGGGGAGGTAGAACTGCAGGCTGACGGGATCGTTATCGGGCAGCAGCGTATCGGCAAAGAACAGTTCCGTCACCGCGCCATTGATCACCGTAACCCGGTGCGGCCTGACGAAATCGGGTATACAGAAACACAGGGCACTGCCCTCGTAGACATAACTGCTGATCCCGCCGAGGCTCCACTTGTCGCGCTGTTCGTTGAGAATATCCGTGGTAACCGGCAGCAGGGCCGCCCGCGCCGGCAGCGCAAGGAAAGACCCTAAGAAAAGCACTGCCAGCAGGCCCGGTGCGAAGCCGACACCGTGCCGCGTCCGTCGCGAAGGTCTTCGAAACACTGGTCGGATCTTCATGTGCAAACTCGCGTGTTTTAAGCCAAGTTAAGTACCTGGCAGGAGGTCTGTCCAGTCGGGCACGATCGCGCGGCCGTGTGCAAAAACCGGGTAGACCCAGGCAGGTGAATCACGGAGTGGCCGAGGAGGAATTCCGCGTGGTATCTTGTCGTCCTGCCATCATCACGGGTCCGGAAAGCAATGAACAGTACCCTACGTCCCGATCACTCCAGGCTACCTGCAGCGCCTCGACATGTTTTCATACAGGCTCCACAGCGCAAGCAACGTTGCTCAAGAGTGTCGCATGCTTTACTGGCCGGTGCATTCACGGCCCTTCTCGCGGCATGTTCGGATAGCAGCAATCCCGAGTCTGCGGGCCCGGATTTTGCCGCGGCAGACTTCGACGTGCGTGAGAGCGTTCGGCAGCTGCACGTTACCGGGGCGGAGCCGGGGCAGGCACTGGCCGTTTACGATGCACAGGACGCGATGATCGCCAGCGGCACAGTAGATACGCTCGGCAGCCTGATCTTCAGGGAGCTGGCGCCGGGGACGGGCTACTCCGTACGCGAGGAGTCGGGTGATCCCGTGGCGGCGGTACAGGATCTCGCCGTCTGGTCTGCGGAAGACAGCCTCCCGAACGCCGGCTTCTACGGCGAGCAGGTGCTGCAGCCGGGCTTCAATTACATCACCACCCGCGACGGCACCCGCCTCTCGGCCTACATCACCCTGCCCGGACCGATCGAGGACGGCCCCTATCCCACCATTGTCAATTATTCCGGCTACGAGCCCTCGAGGCCCGGCCGCGTTATCGACGAAAGCCTGACTTTTCTCTGTGGCACCCTGCCGGTGCTGTGCGATGCGCCCTACCATCCCTCGGGCCTGATCGCGGGATTCGTCGGTTACGCGACCGTCGGGGTGAATATGCGTGGCACCGGGTGCTCGGGGGGCGCCTACGACTATTTCCAGACACTGCAGGTACTCGATGGCTACGACGTTATCGAGACCGTCGCGGCCCAGGACTGGGTCTACGGCAACAAGGTCGGCATGGCGGGCCTGTCGTTCCCGGGCATCAGCCAGTTGTTCGTTGCCCAGTCTCGTCCGCCGGGCCTGGCGGCGATCTCGCCACTGTCCGTCATCGCCGATTCCTTCTCATCCACCCTTGCGCCCGGCGGCATACTGAACAACCTGTTTGCGCTTGACTGGGGTGACGGCGTCGCGGCCGGCTCCCAGCCCTTCGGGCAGGGTTGGGAACAAGACCAGGTAGAACGGGAGTATGAAGCGTCCGGCAGCAGTATCTGCGAGGAAAACCAGCAACTGCGCCTGCAAAGTGCCGACAGCCAGGACAGCGTGGGCGAAGTCCCCTACTACGAGCCTGAGACGGCCGATCCGCTCAATCCCTCGAAATTTGTCGGCAACATCGACGTGCCGGTGTTTCTCAGCGGTGCCTGGCAGGACGAGCAGACCGGCGGGCACTTCGCGACGCTGCTGGACAAGTTCACCAATGCACCGGTGACGCGTTTCATCGCGTTCAACGGGCTGCACGCCGACGGCTATTCGCCCGAGGTGCTCGCCGAATGGAAAGCCTTCATGGACATTTACGTGGCCGGGAGAGTCCCGAACAGACCCACCACGCTTGATCTATCGCCGCCCCTGTTCGAGCAAAACTTTGGCGCCCCGCTGACTTTTCCCGAGGTCCCCTACAGTGATGCACAGAGCTACGAGGCAGCCCGCGCAGCCTACGAGGCCGACACGGCGCAAAACCCCCTGCGCATCATCTTCGATCGCGGCGCGGCGCCGGAGCTGTTTCCTGCAAGCGAGGGGGCGCCGGATTACCGCGGCGCACCGCAGGGGGTATTCAGTCTCGAGTTCAGCCAATGGCCCCCGGTGGAACAGGAGGTCTACCGCCTCTACCTGCAGCCGGACGGCACGCTGTCTGCTGCAGCACCGACCGTTGAGCCGTCCGCCTCCGGATTTGTTCTCGATCCCGAAGCGGGCCAGCGCACGTTCGGCGGCGGCCAGCCTTTCTACGAGTGGGCGCCCACCCCCCAGGGAACGGCCGCCGTTTTCGTCAGCGACATCCTGAGCCAGGACATGGTGTTTGTCGGCAGCGGCAGCGCCGACCTCTACATCGCCTCGACCAGTGAAGATGCTGACATAGAAGTCCTGTTGAGCGAGG
>JAWVYG010000361.1:0-4180 GCA_033722815.1 Halioglobus sp. | reverse complement strand
GTCCGGTGTGGGTGACCCGGTGGGGACATAGACCACGCCGCGCCGCACATCCACGCTCATGCCTGCCCAGGCGTTGGCGCCGCCGGCGGTCCTGAAGGCGCCCTCGGGCCAGGTGTCGTAGCCGAACTCGCCGGGGTGGGGAATGGTGTGGAAGGTCCAGGCGAGTTTGCCGCTGCGCACGTCGTAGGCGCGGATGTCCCCCGGGGCGGCGCCGGCGGTTTCGGTCACCGCCGAACCCATGATGATCAGGTCCTCGAAGATGACGCCGGGGGAGGGCGCGTTGACGCTGATTTTTTCCGGGTCCCGGCCCAGCCCGTCGCGCAGGTCGACACGGCCGTTGTCGCCGAATCCCGGGATCGGCTTGCCGCTGGTGGCGTTCACCGCCATGAGGAAGTGGCCGGTGCTGAACAGGATGCGCCTGTCCCTGCCGCTGTCGTCCTGCCAATAGGTGACGCCGCGCATGTTCGACAGCCCGACGTGGCCGATGTCGGGATTGTAGGACCACAGTTCCGCGCCGCTGGCCGCGTCGATGGCGAACACGTTGTACAGCGGGTTGCGGCCGTACAAAACGCCGTCGACGACGATGGGGTTGACCTGCAGCTCGGAGGTGGCGGGCAGCTCCGCCCCACTTGCGCTGGCGTAGGACCAGGCCGGTTCGAGGCGCGCCACGTTGTCGCGGTTGATGCCGGCCAGGGTGGAGTAGTGGCTGTTGTGGTTGTCGCCGCCGTAGCTGCGCCAGCCGACGAAATCCTGTGCGCCGGTGACGTTGCACGCCAGCGTGACTGCCGCCATGAGCGCACCGGCGAATGCGCGGCGGCGGGGTGTGCGTTCGGCGTTGGCTATTTGACCGCGCCCCCGCCGTCCACCGACAGCAACTGGCCGGTGATGAACGACGCGCGGTCGCTGGACAGGAACACGACCGCCTCCGCGATCTCGTTAGGCTCGCCCAGCCGCCCCATCGCTGCGGATTTTTTCAAACCCTCTGCCGCCTTCGGTTGCTCCTCGAAGTACTTTTCCACGCCAGGTGTGCGGATCACGCCCGGGGAGACCGCGTTGATGCGAATGCCCTGGGTGCCGTACTCCGCCGCGGAACTCTTGGTCAGCAGGTTGACGCCGCTCTTGGCCGCGGCGTAGGCGGTATTGAAGGCCTGGCCGCGCAGGGATGCATTGGAGGAGATGTTGACGATGGCGCCGCCGCCGTTCTCCAGCATGGCGGGAATCTCGTACTTCATACACAGCCAGGTGTTGGTCAGGCACATTTCCAGAGTCTGATCGAACACCTCGCGGGTGTACTCGTGTATTGGGCCGCCTCCGCGGGACAGGGCGGCACTGTTGCAGGCGATGTCCAGGCGGCCGTAGGCTTCGACGGCCCTCGTCACCATCGCCCGCACCGACTCCTCCTTGCAGACGTCGCCAAAGGCAAACGCCGCCTCGCCACCGGCAGCCCGGATCAGTTCCACGGTCTCGTTGCCGGTTTCCTCGTTGAAGTCCGAGACTACCACGCGCGCGCCTTCGCGCGCGTAAGCCTCGGCGATGGCGCGGCCTATCCCCTGGCCCGCGCCGGTCACGATGCCTACCTTTTCCGTTAGCAATCCCATGCTGCACTCCGTTCCAATCGAATCATCAGGTTTGCGGCCGGCCGATGGCCTGCAGCGCCTGCGGCCGGTGGGCGTAGGCCACCATCGGCAGCACCAGCAGCGCGGCCATCAGGCCCGCCCAGACGCCCTTGAACACCGCGTAGTTCGCCGGCGTCACCTGCTGCACCCCGACCAGGTAGAACAGCAGCAGGGTCGCCGGTGCGATCACGAGCGCCCCCAGCAGACCGAAGGCCGTAGCGCCGCCAAGGAGTGGACGCGGTATCCGCCCGGCCAGCCCTGCCAGGCGCGAGTCGCTGTCCAGCTGCACGGGCGTCAGTTTGCCCTTTTTCACCTTGCCGCGCTGCAGGGGTATGACGATGAGCGCCACGATGAAGGGCAGGATGAAGGCGGTGGCCACGATATCGACCACGAAGCTGTGCTCGCCGCCCCAGGCCAATGGGGAGCCGCCGCGCAACAGCAGCCATGCGATGACGCCGTTGAACAGGGCGTTGGACACGCCGCCCACCAGGGCCTCTTTCTTCAGGTGCTGTGCTGATTCCGGTGGCATTGTCTCGCGCTCCCTGGAAGCTGTCGATGAGCCTGAAGCATAGCGGAGACGCCGGGTACTGGCAGAGCCTGAGCTGTCAAGTTAATAGGCAATATCGATCACCGCGCCGCGCTGCAAGAATATGCCCATGAATATGGCTGTCGTTGTCAGCGCCCCGGGCCGGCATTGTTGGTCATAATACCCGCCACGGGCGGCGCCGGGCCGCGCGCTGACAAGGAGAGCGGAAGATGTTGCTTGCAGACAAGGTGGCACTGGTGACGGGGGCCGGGCAGGGCGTCGGGCAGGGTATCGCGCTGGCGCTGGCGCAGGAGGGCGCCGGCGTCGCCGTGACCGGGCGCACGCTGGAGAAACTCGAGGCGACCTGCGACCTGATAGCACAGCGGGGCGGGCAGGCGCACCCCGTCGTGTGCGACGTAAAATCCGCCGACTCCCTGTCCGCCTGCCTCGACGCGGTGCTGGCGCAGTTCGGTCGCCTGGATATCCTAGTCAACAACGCGCAGGAGGTGCCGCTGGGAACATTGGACGAGGTGTCCGATGACAGCTTCACCGCCGGCTTCGAATCCGGTCCGCTGGCCACCCTGCGCATGATGAAGTTGTGTCGTCCGCATCTGCGCGATGGCGGCTGTATCGTCAACCTGGCCAGCAGTGCCGCGAAACGCTGGGACATGAGCGGTTTCGGCGCGTACGCCGCCACCAAGGAGGGCATCCGCTCCCTGACCCGCGCCGCCGCCTGCGAGTGGGGCCCGGAGGGCATTCGCACCAATGTCATCCTGCCCCACGCGAAATCCCCGGGGCTGGCCTGGTGGATGGAAGAATACCCGGAGGAAGCGGCGGAGTTCGTGGCCAGCATACCGCAGCGCAGGGTGGGCGACTGCGAGCAGGATATCGGCCGCTTCGTCGCGCTGCTGTGCAGCGATGCCTCTGCCTACGTCAACGGCCAGAGCATCGCCCTGGACGGCGGGCAGGCCTATCTCGGCTGAGTCCGCCCGTGCGGCGCCGCGGCTTGCGCTGCATCAATTAACGCCGCCACCGGCGGCCCTATACTGCGCCCTGGCCTGGAACAACATGTGCAAAGAGGGACGGGTGCTATGACCATGCGATGGATGCTGTCTATACTGGCGCTGGCCGCGCTGCTCACCGGCTGTGATGATGGGGGCGATGACCTGGGTACACTGCCCGCCAACGTCCTGGATTTTTCCAGCCACCAGCTGCCGCCCTTCGTGATCATGCGCGCTATTTCCGACGGCGAAGCCGATCCGCAGGCGCGCCTGTCCGGATCCATTGCCGGTGAGCCGGTGACCATCGTCAAGCTCAGCGGCAAGACCAACCATTTCGGCAGGACCCTGGACCTGGAGTACATCGACTACGCCGCCACGGTGCCCGACACGCCGGTATGGATTGCCGAGCACCCCTGGACGCGTGAGCTGGGCGTCCGCACCGATGCGACCGGTTGGTGGACCATGTACATCGTCAAGGACGCGGGCGTCGACCTGGGCTTCTCCTTCGTCTACGACCGCGAGGGCTGGATCACCACCAAGAGCAACGTGATCCCGGTATCCGACCAGGACGATACCGACCTTGCGATCCAGTACATCGACCCGGAGTTCTACAACCGTATCATGCGGCCCTACGTGGTGGGGCAGGTACAGGCGAACGGTTACCCGCAATTCGTCTTCGAGAACGCGATGGTGGTGACGGTGGGCAAGAGCTGGGGCAGCATGCACGACGACCGCCTGCCCCACGGGGACCCGGGTGCCACGGTCAGCGTGTCACCCGCGGCGCCGGATGCGGTCGGGCCGGTGTATTTCAACGAGGCGGTGATTCCGGACTTCGGCTGGAGCAGCACCTCCGTGGACGGCGGGGTCACCTGGCTCAACATGCCGCGGGACGCCACCTATAACGTCACCGCGATGAAGGCCGGGGTGACCTACCCGACAGTGCAGTTTCGCATCACCTCCCAGGACCTGGCCGACGGCGTACAGCTGTATATCGCCTCGCCGCCGGATTCACTGGAGGGCAGCAACGACTCGCCGCC
>JAWVYG010000360.1:0-4181 GCA_033722815.1 Halioglobus sp. | reverse complement strand
GCCCCGCCCACCGCTCGCCGCGCACGTTTCCCGGTGACTCGAAGACCGGGCACTACGACGAGGAGCTGTTCGTCGGGTATCGCCACTTCGACAAGTTCGACATCGAGCCGTTGTTCCCCTTTGGCCACGGCCTGTCCTACACGCGGTTCGACTATGCCGAGCCTGCCGTCAACGGCGAGGTGTTCCGCGACGGCGCTGACATAGAGGTATCACTGCGGCTTACCAACACCGGCCCATTTGCCGGTGCGGAGGTGGTGCAGCTCTACGTGGCCGCGACAGGCGCGCCGCAGGACAGGCCCGAAAAAGCACTGAAGGGTTTCAGCAAGGTGGCGCTGCAACCCGGGGAGTCGCGGGAAGTCACGCTGCGCCTGCCGGTGGCCGACCTGGCGGTCTATTGTCCCGAGCAGCATCAGTGGCAGGTCGACGCCGGGCGCTACGAGTTGCAGCTGGGCAGCTCCAGCAGGGATATCCGCCAGCGCCTACCGATAACAATCGCAGCAGGGGATGCAGGGTCCCTGGAGGTCTCATGAATAAACTGCCAGTCGCGCTATTGCCCGTGGCCATGCTGGTTGGTGCGGGTGCCGCCCCGGCACAGGGCCAGCCCGACGGGGAAATCCTCGTGCTGGAGGAAGTCCTCGTCGTTGCGCGCAAGCGCGAGGAGAGTCTGCAGGACGTATCGGTGGCAGTGACCGCCCTTAGCGCAGACGACATCCAGGCGGCGCAGCTGAACTCGTCGGAAGACCTGACCAACCTGGTGCCCTCCCTGAACCTGAACAAGGGCGGCAATCCCAGGGCCACGTCCTTCGCCATCCGCGGTATCGGCACGCAGTCCTTTAGTTCCGGCGTCGAGCCCAGTGTATCCACCATGGTCGACGGCGTGGTCATGGGCCGCTCCGGCCAGGCCTTCATGCAGCTGCTGGACGTGCAGCGGGTGGAAGTGCTGCGCGGACCACAGGGCACCCTTTTCGGCAAGAACTCCACCGCCGGTGTGGTGCACATCATCACCCGGGATCCTTCAGTTGACCACAGCGGTGAAGTGATGGTGTCCGCCATCAGCGACGACGAGTACCGCGCCGGACTGACGACGTCGGGGCCCCTGTCCGACGACCTCGGCTACCGGTTTTCCGCCAACGGCACCACCCGCGAGGGCTATACCAGGAACTACTTCGACGGCAACGACTACAACGGTGCAGACGAGTGGAGTGTGCGCGGCAAGCTGCGCTGGCTACCGCGCAGCGACCTGGAGTTGAAGTGGGCCAGCGACTACACGGACCGTTCCTGCGACTGCAATGTCCCGGCGATTCGCAGCCTGGATGTGGTTGAAGGTAAGTTGGTACTGGGCAGGCCGCACGAAGAGGTGGTGGCGGAGACACTGGATCTCCTGCTGCCCGTTGTTCCCGGTAATGAAAACAAGGACGTCAACATCAACAAGTCGCCTTTCAGCGATGCAGAATCCTGGGGCCACTCCCTGGAGGTCAACTGGGACATCGGCGAGTACACCCTGACGTCCATCAGCGCAAGCCGCGGTTGGGAGGTCAACGGTTTCACGGATGTCGACAGCACGCCGGTGGATGCCTTTGGGTTCGACCAGTTCGGTGCTTCCGAGCAGGAGCAGCTTACCCAGGAGCTGCGCCTGCTGTCACCTGCTGATCGCGACTTCAGCTACGTGGCCGGTTTCTTTTACTTTGACCAGCAGGTCGAGCGCAATTTCCGTCGAACGTTTGAGGTATCTGAAGGCTCGCCGGGCACAGCCAATTCTGATTTCCAGGTGAACACGGAAAACTGGGCCCTGTTCGGCGAGGCCACCTGGAATTTTGCCACCAACTGGCGTCTGATCCTCGGCGCCCGCTACACCGAGGATGAGCTGGATTTCATTTTCGAGCGGACCGCAGAGGGCAACACCGTTGGATTGCCCGATCCCTTCGAAGTCGACCCTACCCGCGGCGACACCAGCGAAGAGGATCTCTCGGGTAAACTGGCCCTGCAGTGGGATTACAGTGACATGGGCATGGCGTATGCCAGCTTCACCCAGGGTTACAAGGGTCCAGCGTTCAACATCATTTTTGAGACGGACCCGGAGGGGCTGGAGCCGGCCAATCCGGAGACCTCTGACGCATGGGAACTGGGGATAAAGACCACCCTGTTCGACGGCCGCCTGCGTCTGAACGCGGCCCTGTTCCACGCTGTGTACGACGATTTTCAGTCCCAGGCGTTTATTGATCCCGACGGGATACCGGATTGTGAAGAGGGTGACACAGCGTGCCAGGAGGCGGATGACTCGGGCGGCTTTGTCCTGATCAACGCCGGTGAGGTCTCCACCAAAGGATTCGAAGTGGATTTTGTCGCACTTGTCAGTCAAAACCTGCGCATCACCGGTGGCGCCGCGTATATCGACGCGAGTATCGATGAATACCCGGAAGGGCAGTGCAGCGGTGGGCAGCAGCTGCGCGATGTGGGCTTCAAGGGCCAGACCAGCTGTGGCGATAACCCGGCACAGCAGGATCTCTCCGGCGGTGACCTGCCGTTCTCACCTGACTGGAAGATCAATCTGGCCGCGTCCTATTTTCTTGACGCGAGTGATGCCTTCGAAGTTGCGCTCAAGGCGTCAGTGCGCGCCCAGGATGATGTGCAGTTCTCGCTATCACAGGATGAGAATACCATCCAGAACAGTTACGCGATTTTCGATGCGTCCGTAGTGCTCAGTGATCGGGACGAGCACTGGCAGGCAACCCTCTTTGTCAAGAACCTGACCGACAAGTTCTATGCGACTGCAATTGGCTCCAATAACGCCATTCTTCTGCCCAACGGCTACAGTCACCGATACTCCAAGCTGGCGGAGCGTACGTTCGGACTCGAGCTGCGCTACCGCTGGTTCTGACCTGATTCCGTGGAGCAGCGCATGCGACAATTGACCGGACTGCTGACGTTGCTGTGCCTGGCGCTGCCCCTGGCCGCCGCTGCCGACGCGCGCCCGAACATTCTCCTGCTCATGGCCGAGGACATGAGCGCGCGGGTGGGGGCGTTCGGTGACGAGGTGGCCCGCACGCCCAACCTGGACGCGCTGGCCCGGCAGGGCGTGCGCTACACCCATACCTTCACCACCGCGGGTGTCTGCGCCCCCAGTCGCGCGGCGCATATCCTGGGTATGTACCAGATCAGTACCGGCACGCAGCATATGCGCACCAGCCGCGGCCCCCACGGGACCTACCAGGCGGTGCCGCCCGAAGCCGCCAAGGCCTACCCGGAGCTGTTGCGCCGCGCGGGGTACTACACCTGGACCGACCGCAAGCTCGACTACCAGTTCAGCGGCCCCATGGCGGGCACCGGGCCGTTCACCATCTGGGACGAGGAGGGCGGCGACGGCTTTTCCGGCTGGCGCGAGCGGCGGGAGGGGCAGCCCTTCTACGGCCTGGTCAATTTCGGGGTCACCCACGAGAGCGGCGTGTTCCGGCCGCTGGGCAAGTGGCCGCGCAGTGGGACGCACTTCATCATGCAGGTGCTGCGCGCCTTCAACCTGCCGGATGGCCCGGACCTGCCGCTGACCGACCCTCAGCGCGTCCCGTTGCCGCCCTATTATCCCGACACGCCGACCGTACGCGCCGACCTTGCCCACCACTACGACAATATCGCCATGATGGACTGGCAGGTGGGCGAGATTCTCAGTGCACTGGAGGCCGACGGGCTGGCCGACTCGACCATCGTCATCTGGACCACGGACCACGGCGACGGCCTGCCGCGCAGTAAACGCGAGATCTACGACTCCGGCATCCGCGTCCCCATGATCATCCGCTGGCCCGAGGCCTATCGGCCCGACGGCGTAGCGGCGGGCGGTATCGAGACGCGCATGGTCAGTTTTGTCGATTTCGCCCCGACCCTGCTGCGCCTGGCCGGCGCGACGGTACCCGAGAACATGCAGGGCGTAGATTTTATCAGCGCACCCGCGCGGCGCTACATCTACGCGGCCAGGGATCGTATCGACGAGGTGCCCGATCGCCAGCGCGCGGTGCGCGACGCGCGTTACAAGTACATCCGCAGCTGGCAGCCGCAGCAGGAGGGCGGCCACCCGCTGAAGTTTCGCGACAATATCGAGATGGTGCGCGAGATGCGCGCCCTGTACGAGGCGGGTCAGCTGAACGAGGCGCAGAGCAGGTGGTACGAGGCACCGGGTGAAGAACGCCTGT
>JAWVYG010000359.1:0-4184 GCA_033722815.1 Halioglobus sp. | reverse complement strand
TATGTTGCGCAGCGCGCCGTCCAGGCCGTAGGTCCACTGGTGGTAGGGGCAGACCAGCGAGCGCAGCTGCGTGCAGCCTTCATCCTGTACCAGGCGCATACCGCGGTGACGGCAGACGTTCTTGAAAGTGGCGATGTTGCCGGCGTTGTCGCGAAGGGTCAGCAGCGGCAGTCCCAACCAGTCCCAGGCGATCGCGTCGCCGGCTGCGGCCAGCTGCGACGCGTGCCCGAGCACCTGCGGCCGGTTCAGGAACAGCCGCTCGCGCTCGACCTCGTAGCGCTGCGGGTCCGTGTAGGCGGAGACGGGAACGCGCTTGTTGCAGGCCGCGGGGCCAGCCGCATCGCCGGCCACGCGGCGCGCGAGTGTCGCGATCAGTGTGACCGGTTTCGGGTGGTTCATGCGCGTGTTCCCCGTGCTCCTGGCCCGTGTTTCGAGGTGCCGAGGATAGCAGCTGCTGCGGGCCGGGAAATACTTGAAAGAACAAATGACATACTGTATGTTCAAATCCCTTTTTTGTCGGGGTCGGTAGCCGCTGGCGCGCCCTCGGTAGTGCAGAGGCACGCCCGGGCAGGCGCGTTCCGGGGCATTGGGGCCACCCACTCAACGACACTGTACCGCTTCACCCATCCCAACCAGACGAGGACACTACCATGGCAGTAAAAGTCGTACCCAAGGAAGAGATGCTCGACGCCGTCGGCACGAAGTTCGAGCCCGGCGAGTGGATCGAAATAGACCAGGATCGCATCAACACCTTCGCCGACTGCACTGAAGATCACCAGTTTATCCACGTGGACCTGGAGGCGGCCGCGAATACGCCCTTCGGCGGCACCATCGCGCACGGCTTTTTGACCCTGTCGCTGCTGTCGAAGATGGCGGAGGGCAACGGGATCGTGCCCGAGAACGTGGTAATGGGCCTCAACTACGGCTTCGATAAGGTGCGTTTCCTGGCGCCGGTGCGTGCCGGAAAGCGCGTCCGCGCCAACGCCGAGATCTCCGATATTACCGAGAAGGATGGCGGGCGTTTTCTCATCAAGCAGACCATTTCCGTCGAGATCGAGGGCGAGGAAACGCCCGCCCTGATCGCCGAGTGGCTGACGATGGTCGTCGCGGGCTGACCGGCCCCGTTCAAACTGCAGAAAGAAACCTGTATTAGAGGAATGAAGTAATGTCTATACGTTATGACGACAAAGTCGCGATCGTAACCGGCGCCGGTGGTGGTCTCGGGCGCTGTCACGCCATCGAACTCGCCAAGCGCGGCGCCAGGGTCGTGGTCAACGACCTGGGCGGCAGCGTCGACGGTACCGGTGCGGGCTCCGATGCCGCCCAGGCGGTCGTGGCGGAGATCGAGTCCGCGGGCGGCGAGGCGATCGCCAACGGCGCCAACGTGGCGAAGTTCGACGAGGTGGAGCTCATGGTCAAGCAGGCCATGGACAAGTGGGGACGCGTCGACATCCTGGTCAACAACGCGGGCATCCTGCGTGACAAGAGTTTCGCCAAGGGCGAGCTGGATGACTTCAAGCTGGTGCTGGACGTGCACCTGATGGGCACGGTGAACTGCACCAAGGCCTGCTGGGAGATCATGCGTGAGCAGGCCTACGGGCGCATCGTCGTGACCACCTCCTCATCCGGCCTGTACGGTAACTTCGGCCAGACGAACTACGGCACGGCCAAGATGGGCGTGATCGGCATGATGAATACGCTCGCCCAGGAAGGGGCCAAGTACAACATCAAGGTCAACGCACTGGCGCCGACCGCCGCCACCCGCATGACGGAGGGCCTGATCCCGGAAGACGCGCTGAAACTGCTGACGCCGGAGACCGTGACGCCCGCCGTGCTGTATCTGGTGAGTGAAGACGCGCCGACGCGCACCATCCTCGGCGCGGGGGCGGGGGGCTTCGCGGTCTCCCGCATCGTCGAGTCTGCGGGCGCCTGGTTGCCGCCGGAGCAGCAGACCCCCGAGGGTATCGCCGCCGCGTGGGATGCGATCTCCGCCACCGACAATGAAAACCAGCCCCAGATGGGCGCCGAGCAGACCATGAAGATGGTCGGCCTGGCGATGGAAGGACTGGGCCTGAACGGCTGAATACTCACCGGGGCGCGCCAGCGCGTCCCTATTTCCTGGAGAACTGACAATGTCTGAAGCAGTTATCGTAGCAACCGCCCGCACGCCGATTGGCAAGGCCTACCGCGGCGGCTTCAACAACCTCGCCGGCGCCTCACTGGGCGCGGCTTCCGTCTCCGCGGTGGTGGAGCGCGCCGGTATCGATCCCGCCCGCGTCGACGACGTGATCATGGGCAGTGCGCTGCAGCAGGGTGCCACCGGCTCCAACATCGCACGGCAGATCGCGCTGCGCGCCGGCCTGCCCAACACGGTGTCCGGCATGACCATCGACCGCCAGTGTTCCTCCGGCCTGATGGCCGTGGCCACCGCGGCGAAGCAGATCACCGAGGACGGCATGAGCGTTGTCATCGGCGGCGGCCTGGAATCGATATCGCTGGTGCAGAACGAGCATATGAACGTGCACCGTATGGTCGACGAGGAGCTGCTGGCCATCGAGCCGAATATCTTCATGCCCATGCTGCAGACGGCCGAGGTGGTAGCGGATCGCTACAATATCACCCGCGACCAGATGGACGAGTACGGTTTGCAGTCGCAGCAGCGCACCGCGGCCGCCTACGAGGCGGGTAGGTACGACGATGAGCTGGTACCGGTGACCTGCATGCGCACGGTGTGGGACAAGGAGACCGGCGAAGCCTCCGAAGCCGAGGCTACGGTGAGCACCGACGAGGGTGTGCGCGCAACGACAGCCGAGGGCCTTGCGGGCCTGAAGACCGTGGTCGAGGGCGGTACGATCACCGCGGGCAACGCGTCCCAGCTGTCCGACGGCTCGTCCGCGCAGCTGCTGATGGACGCAAAAGTCGCTGAACAGGAAGGCCTCGAGCCCCTGGGTATCTATCGCGGCATCGCGGTGGCCGGCTGCGCGCCGGATGAGATGGGTATCGGCCCCGTGTTCGCGGTGCCCAAGCTGCTCAAGCAGCACGGCCTGTCCATTGACGACATCGGCCTGTGGGAGCTCAACGAGGCGTTCGCGGTACAGGTAATCTACTGCCGCGACCAGCTCGGTATCGACAACGACAAGCTCAACGTCAACGGCGGCGCCATCTCGATTGGCCATCCCTACGGCATGAGCGGTTCGCGCATGATCGGCCACGCCCTGATCGAGGGCAAGCGCCGCGGCGTGAAGTACGTGGTCATCACCATGTGCGTAGGCGGCGGCATGGGCGCCGCGGGCCTGTTCGAGGTGGCCTGATAGCCCGGATCGACAAGCGGCGCCTGCGGGCGCCGCTCTTGTTTCAAGCTCTGGCGAATACTTAACGGGAGAACAGCATGAAAGCGGTGGTATGCAGCGAACACGGCCTGCCGGATAAACTGGCACTGGCTACGGACTGGCTGGAACCGGAACTGGGCGAGCACGACGTGCTGCTCGAGATCAAGGCGGCGGGGCTGAACTTCCCGGATGTGCTGATGATCCAGGGCAAGTACCAGTCGCAGCCGCCGATGCCGTTTATTCCGGGCGGCGAGTGCGCCGGCGTGGTTGCGGCGGTCGGTGACAAGGTTACGCGCTTCAAGGTGGGCGACAAGGCGATCGCCTCCACGGGGATAAACGCGTTCTGTGAGCGCGTCGCCGTGAACGAGTTCGGGGCCTTTCCCATGCCCGAGGCGCTGAGCTTCGAGCAGGCGGCGGGGGTGTGCGTCACTTACTTCACCTCCTACCACGCCTTCAAGCAGCGCGCGAACCTGCAGCCCGGCGAGACCGTGCTCGTGCTCGGGGCCGCCGGCGGCGTCGGTACCACCGCGGTCGAACTGGCCAAGCTGATGGGTGCGAAGGTCGTCGCCTGCGCCAGCACCGACGAGAAGCTGGAGATCTGCAAAAAGCTGGGCGCCGACGAGGTACTCAACTACACCGATATCGACCTGAAGACGAAGCTGAAGGAAATCAGCGGGGGCAAGGGCTTCGACGTGATCTACGACCCGGTAGGCGGCGATTATGCCGAGCCCGCCATCCGCAACCTCTCATGGATCGGTCGCTACCTGGTCATCGGCTTCGCCAGCGGCCCGATTCCCAGCATCCCGCTCAACCTCGCGCTGCTCAAGGGCGCGTCGATCGTCGGTGTGTTCTGGG
>JAWVYG010000358.1:0-4200 GCA_033722815.1 Halioglobus sp. | reverse complement strand
TTCAAGATTCCAGCCCACTCCAGGGCCGAGGTGACCACCTCCCAGGCGCTGCGCCACCTGCTGGTGTTCCAGCTGAAGCTGCTGGCGGACGCGTTGCGCGACCTGCTGCTGAGCCCGGTCAGCCTGCTCGTGTTCGTACTGGATATCCTGCGCCGCCCGACCCTCGAAGACAGTTTCTACCTGCGCCTGATGCTGCTGGGCAGGAAGTCCGACCGCGTCATCAACCTGTTCGACGAACACAAGGACGGGGGGCACTTCACGGTGGACCGGGCGGTCGAGGAACTCGAGGAACTGGTAATGCGTGCGCAGGACAAGCGCTGATACGCCGCCGCTCCCGCGCCCATGACCAGCTCACTGGTATTCGTCGCCTGCTGCCTCTGCGTTCCCGCCGCGATCCTGTGGCTGACCCACCACCAGCAGTGGGCGAGCAGGATCGGCGTGATCGTGCTGTGCTACCTGGCCGGGATGCTGGCGGGTAACGCGGGGGTGATACCCGAGCGCGTGCTGCCGCTGCAGAACCAGGTGACCGACCTGTCGATCGCCCTGGCGATGCCGCTGTTGCTATTTACGCTGGATATTCGCCAGTGGCGAAGGGTGGCGGGTCGCGCCATGCTGTCGATGCTGTTTGCCACCACGGCCGTGGTGACCATGGCCACCTGCCTGTTTTTCCTGTTCCGGGATTCCCGGGCGGAGTCCGCCAGTCACTTCGCCGCCATGTCCGTCGGCGTGTATACCGGCGGCACCCCCAACCTCGCCGCGATCAAGTCCGGGCTGGATATCCCCAATAGCGAGTACATCATCTTCCACAGCCTGGACACGCTGCTCGGTTCGTTCTACCTCATCGGCATGCTGACCGTGGGCATCCCCTTTTTCCGCTCGCTGCTGCCCACCGCGGCGCCGGCATCGCGGGACACGAGCGAGCACGCGCAACATTTCGACAGCGACGACTACAGCGTGCTGCTCCGGTCGGGCAACGTCGCGCAGATGCTGCAGGCGCTCGCGCTGGCGCTGCTGGTGGTCGCCGCGGCCTGGGGCATCTCGACGCTGCTGGCACAGCTGTCGGGCACAGGCTATAGCGCCGCCGGGATGATCGTGGCCCTGACCACCCTCGGCATCGCGCTGTCACTGGTGCCGGCGGTACGGCGCCTGCAACTGGCCTACAAGATCGGCATGTACCTTATCTACGTGTTCTGCTTCACCGTGGCGTCCATGGCCAGCTTCGAGCAACTCGCCGGCGTGGACCCGGCTATCGCGCTATTCCTGGTAGGCACCATCTGCGGCAGCCTGCTGCTGCACTGCCTGCTTTGCCGGGCGCTGCGCATCGACAGCGACACCTTCATGGTAACCTCGGTAGCGGCGGTGTGCAGTCCACCCTTCGTGCCAATGATGGCGCGGGCCCTGGGCAACCCCTCGACCATTCTCTCGGGGATGACCACCGGTATCATCGGCTATGCCCTGGGCAACTACCTCGGCATCAGCCTGGGCCTTTTACTGCAGGGCCTGTGAACAGGCAGGAGACAGACCACATGCACAAACCCATGCCGGAACAGGGCTGCGACAGCCAGGAGATCTACCGCCAGCTGGAGGCGTTCAAGGAGCGGGACCCGAAGTACAAGGAAGGGCGGGTATGGAGCCTGGTGTACTACGTCGACGAGGAGCACTCGGAATTTATCAAGGACGCCTACCACCGCTTCGCCTGCGAGAACGGCCTCAACCCCGGGGCTTTCAAGAGCCTGAAGAAAATGGAGAGCGAGGTCATCAGCGCCACGGCGGACATCCTCAACGGCACCGAGGAGGTCTGCGGCGTGGTGACCTCCGGCGGCACCGAGAGTTGCCTGATGGCGGTCAAGACGTACCGCGACATGGCCCGCGCCACGCGCCGGGTCAGGAAGCCCGAGATGATCCTGCCCACGACGGCCCACGTGGCCTGGTTCAAGGCGTCGGAATACTTCGGCGTGAAGATTCGATTGGTGCCGCTGACAAAGGACTTCACGCCCGACCTGAAGAAACTCAGGCGGCTGATCAACCGCAACACCGTGATGATTCTCGGCAGCGCCCCGGAATATCCCCACGGCACCATCGATCCCATCGGGGAAATGGGCGCCATCGCCGAACGAAAGGGCATACCGCTGCACGTGGATGCCTGCGTGGGCGGCTTCATACTGCCCTTCATGGCCATGAACGGCGAGTCGCTGCCGGCCTGGGATTACCGGGTTCCCGGCGTGACCTCCATCTCCGCCGACATCCACAAGTACGGCTACGCCGCCAAGGGCGCCTCCACCATCACCTATCGCAACCTCGACTACCTGCGCTACCAGATGTTCGCCTACGAGGACTGGCCCGGCGGGGTGTTCGCCTCATCCGCCCTGCTCGGCACGCGACCGGGCGGCGCCTACGCCGCCGCCTGGGGCGTCACCCGCTACTTCGGCAAGTCGGGTTATCGCAAGCTGGCCGCGGATACCCTGGAGGCGGTGAACCGGTTGAAAGCAGGCATCGAGGCGATCGATTCGCTCGAGGTGATGGGCAACCCGCAGGGGCCGCTGTTTTCCTACCGTTCCACCGACCCCGACCTGAATATCTATGCGGTGGGCGACCAGATGGATGAGCGCGGCTGGCAGGTGAACCGCAACCAGCACCCGCCGGGGCTGCACGCCATGGTGACCGCGCAGCACCTGCGCGTGGTGGACAACTACCTGCAGGACCTGCGCGCTGCCGTGGCGACGGTGCGCGAGAATCCCGAGCTGGCGCAGCAGGGCGGCGCCGCCACCTACGGCATGATGGCCCACGTGCCGCTGCGCGGCATGGTAAAGAAGAAGGTTCTGGAGATGTACTCCGAACAATACCGCGCGGGCGGCAAGGAACTGGACGTCGCCGCGGGCGCCGAGGAGGGCCTCGGCGGCGGCGACAAGGGCCTGCTGGACCGGCTGGTCGAGCGCTACGTGCAGTACCGCTCACGCAAAGCCGCCGGGCCGCGCTGACGCGGCGAACCAGCCCGGGGGCCGGGCACCTGACCCCGCCCCGTGCCACACCCCGCCGCAAGCAGCGTCTCTGTGAACGCCGTCACGGATACCGCGCCCGGCGCTGCGGTGTTTTTCGACGCTGACAGCGGCCAGGGGCTATACTGTCAGGACACAGAATAGATGAGGCAAAATCAGATGGAATCGAAGGCCAAGATCACCACCCCGGCCGGGGAACTCGACCGCAGGGGTTTCCTGCGGGTCAGCACACTGGGCACCGGGGCGCTAGTATTCGGCGGCGGGCCGCTGCTCAGCGCCTGCGACCCGGTGACCCTGCTGCCCCCGGACGCCAACGGCATCCGCGTACACGCTTTCTTCAAGGCGCGGGTGGTCGCCACCACCGGCCAGGTAGTGCCCGGCACCGGCTACACCTGGCACCTGTGGCCCGACGGCGGCGCTTGCTTCGCACTGCCCGACGGCGGCTGGTCCTATGTATCCAATTCCGAGTGGTTCTTCCCCGACCCCGGCGGCGCCGGAGTCGGCTTCCTGCGCTTCGACGCGCTGGGCAACGTGGTCGACGCGGGCCGCGCCCTCGAGGGCACCCGCAGAAATTGCGCCGGCGGCAAGACGCCCTGGGAGACCTGGCTGAGCTGCGAGGAAGTGCCTACCGGGTCTGTCTGGGAATGCGACCCGCTCGGCGCCGTACCGGCGGTGCAGCGCAGCGCCATGGGCCAGTTCAACCACGAGGCCGCCGCCTGCCACCCGGGCGAGCAAGTCATCTACATGACCGAGGACCGCCCCGACGGCGGGCTGTACCGCTTCATCCCCGACACCTGGGGCGACCTCAGCAGCGGCACACTGCAGATCATGACGGAACCCTCGCCCGGCGTGCTGGCCTGGGTAACGGTGCCCGACCCCACAGGCAACCCGGTGGAGACCAAGGACCAGGTGCCGGACACCAAGCGCTTCGACGGCGGCGAGGGCATCGACCTCTCCGGCAACAACGTCGTGTTCACCACCAAGGGCGACAACCGGGTCTGGTCCTACGACCCCGTGGCCAACGACCTGACCGTCATCTACGACGTGGCGGTCAGCGCCAACGGCGTGCTCTCGGGCGTGGACAACGTCGAGACGTCCGACGCCGGCGTGGTGTACGTCTGCGAGGACGGCGGCGACATGCAGATCGTGCTGGTGCGCCCCGACGGCTCCACCTTCCCGGTGGTGCAGATCGACGGCAATCCGG
>JAWVYG010000357.1:0-4200 GCA_033722815.1 Halioglobus sp. | reverse complement strand
GATGTGGGCAGGGGGGCGGCTGACCTTTCACACGCCCCTGCGTGCGGGCATCCGGGCGACGCGCATCAGCCGCTGCATCCGGGCCGAGGAAAAGACGGGACGCACGGGCCCGCTGGCGATCGTAACGCTGCGCCACGAGATCCGGCAGCGCGGAGCGCTTGCTGACTTCGCCCTGGTCGTTCGTCTCGACGACCAGCAGTTCCTGGTAGCCACCGTGTTCCCCCACAGGTATCACCAGCTTGCCGCCGGGTTTCAGCTGTTGCAGCAGTGGCGGCGGAATCTCTTCCGCAGCGGCGGTGACGACAATGCCGTCGAAGGGCGCGTGTTCCGGCCAGCCGGCATAGCCGTCGCCGGCGCGCACGGTGACGTTGTCGTAGCCCATCTCGTCGAGCCGTGCCCTGGCTGTGTTGGCCAGGTTATCGATGATCTCGATGGTGTAGATGTGCTTCACCAGCGGCGACAGCACCGCGGCCTGGTAGCCGGACCCCGTACCCACCTCGAGGATGACATCGCCGGGTTCCGGTTCCAGCAGCTCCGTCATCAGCGCCACGATCAACGGCTGGGAGATGGTCTGCCCGTCGCTGATGGGCAGGGCGGTGTTGTCCCAGGCGCGGCGGCGCTGGCTTGTGTCTACGAAGCGGTCCCGGGGCGTCGCGGCCATGGCGTCCATGACGCGATCGCTCAGTTCCACAAGGCCCGTATAGTCGGCGGTCTCACGGACCGAGCGCCGTATCGCGTCCATTAATCTGTCACGTGCCATGGTGTCACTCACTTCATTCTGCGTTTGCGCGGGGGAGGTCGGCGACAGTGCCAGCAGGCCGCACAACACCGCCGCTGCAAAATTTCGCCTGCGGTGCATCCATGTCATCACTGCTTCTTATCCCCTGCTGTTTCCCTCCTTTGAGCATAGCGCCTGTGACGCAATTGGCGAGTCCGGCGCAGCGCGCAGCAACGAAGTCCAGGCGTTTGTTGATATACCTCAGCTTTTCCTTCGGAGGCGCTGCGCGCGGGTGCCATGCCACGCTTTGAGCCGGGCCTGTGTGTATTGCGCTGCGCGCGTTGGCAATGCGAGATTGCGCCGTCGGCCGCACCTGCAGCAGGCGGCTAGTGGAAATCCCGCGACTTGATGCGCAGGCTGTCCAGCGCGCAGGTGTAGTCGTACAGGGCGCCGGCGATGACGTGGATGACGCCGTCCTTCTGCTCCACGATGCCGTTCACCAGCAGCAGCTGACCCGTCATCAGCGCCTGGCGGAACACTTCCTGGGTGCGTTTCCACACCACCACGTTGCTGTTGCCGGTCTCGTCTTCCAGGGTGAGGAACAGCACGCCCGAGGCGCTGCCAGGGCGCTGGCGACAGGTGACCAGCCCGGCAATGCGCACGAAGCGCTTGTTGCCCAGCGCCGCCAGGTCGCAGTGGCGCTTGCAGCGGTTGAAGGGGTGCCGGTCGCGCAGCAGGCTCATGGGGTGGGCGCGCAGGGTGACGCCGGTGGCGCGGTAGTCCGACAGCACCTCCTCGGCGACGCCCGGGGCGGGCAGCTGCACGCCGTCGTCGAAGTACGCCGCCGGTTGCACCTGCTCGTCCTGCAACAGCGGTTTCGGCTGCTCCAGCGCCATGATCTGCCACTGGGACTGGTGGCGGTGGCCGGACAGCGCCTTCAGCGCGTCGGCATCCGCCAGCGCCTCCATGTCGCGCTTGTCGAGCTGCGCCTGCTGGCGCAGCTGGCTGATCTGGCGGAAGCTCTGCAGCCGGCGCGCCTCCACCAGCCGCTCGGCGCCCTCGCGGCTGAGGCCCTTCACCAGGCGCAGGCCGAGGCGGATGGGGGGCTGTGTACTCTCGCAGGCGTCCAGCAGCTGGTGATCCCACGTGGAGTGGTTGACGTCGATGGGCAGCACGGTGACGCCGTGGCGGCGCGCGTCCTGCAGCAGTTGCGAGGGCGTGTAGAAGCCCATCGGCTGGCTGTTCAGGAGCCCGGCAAAAAACGCCGCCGGGTGGTGGCGCTTGAGCCAGGCGGAGACGTAGGCGATGAGGGCGAAGCTGGCGGAGTGGGATTCGGGGAAGCCGTAGCCGGCGAAGCCCTTGATCTGGTCGAACAGGCGGCGCGCGAACTCATCGTCGTAGCCGCGCTCGATCATGCCCTTCGTCAGCTTCTGCTCGAAGGTGAGCAGCTTGCTGTTGCGACCCCAGTTGGCGATAGCGCGGCGCAGCTGGTCCGCCTCGCCGCCGGAGAAGCCCGCCGCCACCATGGCCAGCTTGATCACCTGTTCCTGGAAGATGGGCACGCCCAGAGTGCGCTCCAGCACCTCCTTGATCGCGTCGTTGGGGTAGGTGATGGGCTCCTTGCCCTGCTTGCGCCGCAGGTAGGGGTGCACCATGTCGCCCTGAATAGGGCCGGGGCGCACGATGGCGATCTCGATCACCAGGTCGTAGAAGTTCTTCGGCTTCAGGCGCGGCAGCATGGACATCTGTGCGCGCGACTCGATCTGGAACACGCCCACGGTATCCGCCTCCTGCAGCATGCGGTAGGTGGCGGCGCACTCCTTCGGCACGTCGCTCACCGAGGCGATGGCGGGGCAGTAGCGATTGACCATTTGCAGGCTCTTGCGAATGGCCGACAGCATGCCCAGGGCGAGCACGTCCACCTTCAGCAGGCCCAGCGACTCGATGTCCTCCTTGTCCCACTGGATCACCGTGCGGTCTTCCATGGAGGCGTTCTCCACCGGCACCAGGGTGGAGATGGGGCTGCGCGTGATGACGAAGCCGCCCACGTGCTGGGACAGGTGGCGCGGGAAGCCGAGGATCTGCTTCACCAGGGAGTAGAACAGCTCGGCCTGCTTGCTGTGGCCGGCCACGCCCTGTTCCTCGAAGCGTTTGGCGAGGTCATTGGTGCGATCCCACCAGGCCATCGACTTGGCCAGGTCGTCGACGAACACCGGGTCCAGCCCCAGCGCCTTGCCCACGTCGCGCACCGCGCTGCGCGAGCGGTAGGTGACCAGGGTGGCCGCCAGCGCGGCGCGGCGGCGCGTGTACTTGTCGTAGATGTACTGGATGACCTCCTCGCGGCGCTCGTGCTCGAAATCCACGTCGATATCCGGCGGCTCGTCCCGCTCCTTCGAGATGAAGCGCTCGAACAGCAGGGAGATCTGCTCGGGGGATACCTCGGTGATGAACAGGCAGTAGCACACCACCGAGTTGGCGGCCGAGCCACGGCCCTGGCAGAGGATGTTGCGCCCTCTGGCAAACTGCACGATGTCGTACACGGTGAGGAAGTAGTACTCGTAGGACAGCTCGCCGATCAGCTCCAGCTCCCGCTCGATGCGCGCCTGTATGTCCGGCGGCACGCCGGCCGGCCAGCGCACCTTCGACCCATCCGCCACCAGCGCGCGCAGGTAGCTGTTGGCGTCGTGGCCCTCGGGCACCACCTCCCGCGGGTACTCGTAGCGCAGCTCGTCGAGGCTGAAGTTGCACAGCCCGGCAATGTGCAGGCTCTCGGCGAGCAGGGCGGGGGGGTAGAGGCGGGCGAGGCTGGCGGGGCTGCGCAGGTGCTGCTGGCTGTTGCCCAGGCGCCGCCGCCCGAGCTGCTCGATGCTGGTGTTGTGGTGCAGGGCGGTGAAGACATCGTGCAGGGGCTTGCGGTGGGCGGTGTGCATGCGCACGTCGCCGCAGGCGACCATGGGAATGGCCAGCTCCTGCGCCATGGCGTGCAGCAGCTGGTAGCGCCGCACCTCGTCGTTGCCCAGCAGGTGGCTCACGCCCAGCCACAAGCGCCCTTTGCAGAGCCGACCCAGCTGCAGGCCCCAGGCGCGGGTGGCGTCGCCGTCGTCCCGCGGCAGCCAGATGAGCAGGCAGCGCTTGAGGTGGAAGATGACATCGCGCAGGGTGGCCCGGTACTCGCCCTTGGGACTGCGCCGCCGCGCCATGCTGATCAGGCCGGACAGCTCGGAGTAGGCGGCGCGGTTCGGCACCAGCGCCAGCAGGCGCACCCCTTCGACCAGCAGCAGCTCACTGCCGATGATCAGCTTGATGCCCGCCTCCTTCGCCGCCACGTGGGCCTTCACCACCCCGGCCAGCGAGCACTCGTCGGTGATGGCCAGCGCGCCGTAGCCCAGCGCTGCCGCCCGCTCCACCAGTTCGGAGGGGTGGGAGGCGCCGCGCAGGAAGCTGTAACAGCTCAGGCAGTGGAGTTCGGCGTAGTTCAAGTT